>CANPYH010000009.1 GCA_947588325.1 uncultured Clostridia bacterium | reverse complement strand
ATATGTACAGTATTTATCTTTATTTATAATAGTATTTGTTAGTAAGGCTTGTTTTATGTCTGACTGCTTCGCTCCACAGCACTCGGAGTGGTGCGTGGGGAAGGTTTTTATGTGATATATTCTCGCTTTTCTTGTAAAGTGTTGCTTGTCGAGTAATCAACAAGACAATCCCCTCAGGCGCAACAAGTTGCGCCTGAGGGGATTGTCCTGTTGTCAATACAAGTTTTGTAATATTCCATTCAAAAGCGGGGGACGAATATGGCGCACATGAGATTGTTATATCACATCGTTTATTGTGAAATTAGTTTACGAATTTTACTTGGAGTTTATGGCAAATCACTTGAATTTTACGTTTTTCGAATTACACTAACTTTGTAGAACTTGAACTGATTATCCCGCTGAACGGTGGGTAAGTGTAATTTTACAATCTTTCTGTCTCATTCCGTATCGCAGTAACGTTTTGTTGCGTATATTTTCCGAGAAGTAGTTGTTTGCCTTCAGTTGATTTGTATAATAAACATAAAACCTTCTCGCCGCGACACCTGATAGGGGAGTCTCGAACCAAATCCCCAATCAATTAGCAGATCTCTTTATTATGTTAAAAATTATGTAAAAAATTTCCAAAACAGTATCAAAACTATACCGTTTTCAAAAAAAGTCTATTGATTTTATTCTCGTATACTGTTATTATTTTTTTAGTATAATGTGTGGGTATTTTTATCCTACCATTATAAAATATTTTTTAGGAGGAATTTAGGATGAAATTCAAATTTGGCGTGAAGCAGATCGTTCTTTTGATCGTTGCGGTTTTGCTTATCGCCGGTCTGATCGTAGGAAACTACTTCATCAACGCGAACAAGCTCGTTCTTAACAACTTCTTCGCGGGTGGGCACTCCCAAACATCGGGTGATACTCACTCGTCGGGTGACGCGCTTGTTCCCGAGTTAGTAGAGGACAGCGCCGTACTTCTTCGTAACCAAACGGAGACGGTGAACGGCGAGCAGGTTCCGACGCTCCCTCTCGATCCGACCAATGCGAAGGAGAACAAGGTCAACCTCTTCGGTTGGAACGCAACAGATAAAGGTTACCTTCTCAGCGGTACGGGTTCGGGCGGTTCGCCTGTCCTCGATCAGAATCGCGTAACGCTTTCGAAGGCGTTTACGGATGCGGGTTATGAAGTGAATACCGAACTTCTCGATGCTTATGCTACTGAATCAGGCGCAGGCAATGGCTACATAAACCATGTTGGTCAGGAGTCGAGCCAGTCTATGGCGGCAATATATAACCCTAACGCGAGCTTCTATACCGCCGAAAGAATGCAGCAGGCAAGAGACTTCTCAGACGTTGCGGTCGTAGTATTCAGCCGCAACACAGGTGAGAACTGCGGAGCAGGGGAGACGCTCAATTTCTCGGGTTACAGTAATGGCTCCTGGCTTGAGCTTACTAATAACGAGAAGCTGATGCTTAGCAATGTCACCGACACATTCGCTGACGGTAAAGTCATAGTTCTTATTAACTCGACCAACACTCTCGAGCTTGGCTTCCTCGAAGATTATGACGATTTGATCGACGCGGCAATGTACATCGGCGCAACAGGTCAGTCGGGCGCACGCGCAATACCCAATCTTCTCTACGGACAAAAGATCGTTAAAGAGACAGACGAGAACGGCGAGGTGAAAGAGGACTCCGAGGGTTCTGTGTTTAAGTTCAGCCCTTCGGGTCGCACATCAGATACATACGCTTATAACTACAACCTTGTAGACGGCAGAGCATGGGCTCCCAACTGGGCGTCCGCGCTGAGCAGTAATAACTCCATATACTACCAGGAAGGCATATATATCGGATATAAGTGGTATGAGACCGCGAACGCCGAGGGATTCTTCTCCGACGCGTCCACCGAATACGGTTCGGGATATGACGGCATAGTCCAATATCCATTCGGTTACGGTCTGTCTTATACGACTTTCGATCAAGCCGTTACCTGGCCGAGTGAGCACAACCTCACGGTTGACGGCAAATACGAAGTCAAAGTTACCGTTACCAACACAGGTAGCTATCCCGGTAAAGACGTAGTAGAACTCTATTACACGCCCCCTTACACCGACGGAGAAATAGAGAAAGCGGAGATCAATCTTCTTGCTTTCGCAAAGACGCCCACGCTTGAACCCGGCAACTCTTGCGAACTCACTCTTTCGTTCAGCGCATACGACCTCGCGTCCTATGACGACTACGACAAGAATGACAACGGTTTCTATGGATATGAACTTGACGGCGGCGACTATGTAATTAAACTTATGAGCAACGCTCACGAACTTAAAGAAGTTGCCTCGGGGACAAACACATTAACGATGACTTGCCCCGCAAGCGGCGTTAAGTTCGAAAATGACCCCGTGACAGGCACCGTTGTTGAGAACCAGTTCACAACTGTAGGCGATTATACAGCTTATAGCGGAACACCGATTGACGGTTCGACCGCATTCACGGGCGGTATCGATTATCTTTCCCGCGCAAACGGCTTCGCTAACTTCCCGAACGAGACGACCTTTACTTGCAAGGCTTACAACACCCGCGCCAATCAGGAATTCAGTGGCGAGGATAAGTGGACGGAAATAGCAGCCGAACATGCAAGCGAGATTCAATACGGTCAGGACGCAGGCATGTATCTCCTTACCACTGAAGATGGCGGTAAACCTACTTCAACAGATCTTAACGGTGATGGAGTACAGCTTGTATATAATACCGAACTCATGGAGAAGTTGAAGAATTACGACGCTCCCGAGTGGACTGAATTCCTTAACCAGCTCAGCCAACGCGAAATTAACACTCTTATCGGTATAGGTTATTTCCGTACCGAAGCAATAGAGAGCGTTGGTAAGCCTATTTGCAACGAGCATGACGGACCTGCGGGCTTTAACGAGAATAGCCAAGGCACGTCTTCGCCTCCCGAATGGGTTGTATTCCCCGTGGAAATTCTCCTCGGTTGCAGCTGGAGTACCGATTCGCTGTGGCGTATGGGTACCGAGATGGGCAAGATAGGTCAGGCTACGGGTGTACACGGTTGGTATGGTCCCGGTCTTAACCTTCACCGTTCGCCTTACTACGGACGTAACTTCGAGTATTACAGCGAGGACGGCGTTCTTACAGGTAAACTTGCGGCAGCCTGCATAAAGGGCGCAAAGGAGAACGACCTTGCCGCTTATATGAAACACTTCGCTTGTGCAGACACGGGTCCCAACTCTCCTAACTGGTACACCTGGCTTACCGAGCAGAACCTTCGTGAGAACTATCTCAAACCTTTTGAGATCGCGGTTAAGGAAGGCGGCGCTAACGCTGCAATGAGCGGCTTCAGCGCAGTCGGTGCTACTTGGGCAGGAAGCAACTGGGCGCTTACAACTCAAGTGCTCCGTAACGAGTGGGGATTCCGCGGCACGGTTATTACCGACTGGGAGAACGGCTACATGGATAAAGTTCGCGGTATCTTCGGCGGCAATGACCTCTGGCTCGGTTCGAGCACAGGAAACTTCAACTTCAACGATCCCGAGCAGGCTTATTGTGCACGTCAGGCAGCTAAGAACATACTCTTCACATACGTAGATTGCCACATGACGGTTGCCGATCCTAACCAGACTGTACAGATTATCGGTACTGAGACTTCCGGTCTCTTCATCTTCCTTTGGGTATTGTATAATGTGCTCTTCGTAGCAGGCATAGCACTCTGCGTTGTGTTCTTCATTATCAGCCCTAAGCAGATGCGCGCCGCAAAAGCTGCTAAAAAAGCGCAGCAAAACGGCAACAATAACGTTCAGTAATTATTCGGTTCGTTAGATAAGAATGCAAAGGCGTGCCTTCGGGTGCGCCTTTGTTATATATTATGCGTCCATAATACGTGATATAGTTTTTTTGCGTTTACATCGGAATACAGAAAAAGGCGGCTCCTTTGCGCGGAACCGTCGTTTTCTGCCCAATCGGATGGGGCTTAAGCATTATCGTCACTGTCGTCAACCTTGCAAATACCTCTCTTAAACATGAGAGAGACGCATATACCGATAGCGACGAGTACGGAAGCGAGTACGACCATAGTGATCGCATAGCCTCCCATTCTGTCGTCTCCGTTCAGTTTGATTAGCACGAACGCTATACCCAATAGAACGAAGGCGGTTCTGAGGCAGGACAGAAATATGCCCATTGCGCTCATGTTTGCCTTTGTAACCGAGAGTTCGGTTTTCATTTGAAGTGGCGTTTTCATACCCGTAGTATTATCACTTTCGATAATTATCATACAATTTTGGCAAAATACTCCCTTTATCCGCATAAGTATATTGGGAGGTAAATTATGGTATTCGAGAGTTTCCTGACTTTTCTCGGCAAGGTCTTTTGTTTTTCCGCATATATAAAGGGTAACGGTTCCTTTCCCGAACCATTAAGTGAAGAAGAGGAACGTAAGTACCTAACTCTCTGCCGCGAAGGGGATGTCAAGGCTCGCGAGATACTTATTAAACACAATCTCCGTCTCGTTGCGCATATCGTCAAGAAGTACAGCGGGGCGGGGGAAGCCGACGACCTCATTTCAGTCGGGAGCATCGGGCTTATCAAGGGCATACAGACTTTCGAGTACGGCAAGGGCAGTCAGCTTGCGACTTATGCGGCACGGTGCATAGAGAACGAAATTCTCATGTATATCAGGGCTAACAAAAAGCACAAGTGCAATGTTTCTCTGTCCGAGACGGTCGGTTCGGATAAAGACGGCAACGACATAACTCTTATCGACGTGCTGTCCGTCCCCGCCGACAGTGTGGTTGAAGAGGTCGAGAACAAAGTATTGATGGAGAAGATAGTCGCCTGTGTGAACAAGTTACCCCCGCGCGAGAGAACGATTATAGCGCTCAGGTACGGGCTAAACGGCGGCGCAGCATATACCCAGCTTCAGGTCGCAGAAAAACTCGGCATCTCCCGATCCTACGTCTCCCGGATCGAGAAACGCGTCCTCTCTCAAATCTCCTCGCAGCTCAATGCGTAATCGGGAGGGGAGGTGTGAAGTAATATAATGCTCTGAATCATTATTAAGAAACAGTATTCTATAATACGGCGAAGTATAACATACATATACGGGCGCTATGGGCGCAATAATATTGGCGCTATAGAGTATTTTAACAAAATTTACGCAGCTTCAAATTGTGAGTTGAGAAAATAATTTAGAAATAGAATCAGGAAGCGAAGTTTAAGAAAAAAGACGCGGGTGAATGACGCGTCTTTTCTGGCGAGAATGACCTGTAAGCCGAATTCTGTCGTGGACGGTTATCTGTCTTGACCTTACGTTACCGTAAGATTCATGCGATGTAGAAGGGGGAGCGGACAACTCATGTCCCTTCGATCTTGCACCAAACGGGGTTTACATAGCGCCTCGCGTTACCGCAAGGCCGTGTGAGCTCTTACCTCGCCTTTCCACCCTTGCCGATTACTCGGCGGTTTATTTCTGTTGCACTTTCCTTGGAGTCGCCTCCACCGGTAGTTAGCCGGCGTTCTGTCCTGCGGTGTTCGGACTTTCCTCGGCACAAACAAGTCGTGTCGCAACCGTCCGGTCATCTCGCCGTTATATTATCATTTTTATTCCGAAAACGCAAGCAAAATCGGCATAAACAATTTACCGCGGTCAATAATTCCGTTGTGTTATACTTGATTCTTGCCATTCTTGCCGTTATCGCCGCAGTTTTGATTGTTGTTACCGTCCGCCCGTCTGCCGTGCGGGACTTTTCTCTACCTGCCGAGTTATGCCATGACGAGATATTAAGCGGGGTAAGGCGGCTTGCGGCGCAGTCACGCGACCTGTCGCGCGATAACGAGCCGATGTCTATTCGTTTTATGCGTAAGTATTGCCGCCGCGCTCTTCGGATTATCGAAAGTAAGACAAACGCAGGGGAGAGTATCGACGACTACGAGCGACGTTTTGCCGCCGATTATCACGTTATCGACGAGGCTTTTGCCGAGGTTTATGCTGCACACCGAGGCTTTTCCCGACTGCCGCAAATGGACAATCTACCTTGCTTATATCATCTGCTGTCATATCTCGTCGGTGGCTCGGGAGGAAGGATTGACCTCGAGAGCCTTGCAACATACATCGAAGCGTATAACGCCGTGCGTCCGCTTACCTGGACGGAGATATGTAACATTAAACCCATGCTCTCCCTGGCTCTTCTTGAGCGAATAACCGTTTATGCTTCAAAGATTGTGAAGCGGGAGGAGATAAGAAAACGCGCAGCACGAGACGTAAATGCCGGCAGAATCAGCGAGGATATGCTTGTATATAACAGTTACGTTCGCTTTGTCCGTGATGGGGGCGAACGGGTGCGTGAGAAGTTATACTCATTATGCCGCAAGCGTGCGATTGGTCCCGACGGCGCCGAGTTAGTGGACGATAAGACGTTGGCGCGCTATAGCGGGGGAGTTGCGGACATTATCTCGTCGTTTCAGGGTAACACGCCTGATATTAAGTACCTACTCTCGCTGTCGGCCGCTGTCCGCGCACTTGGGAACGGCGCAGCAGGTTTTTCAAGGCTAACCGATCGGTGCAAGGCGCAATATGCGGAGGAGATATCGCGTCAGGCGAAGAGGCGGGGAACGAGCGAGATCGACCAAGTCAGACATGTGCTCGAGCTGTCTCGATGCTCGGGCAAGGATATTGCGCACTATATTGTGCCACTGCCGCTCGGCGACGGATACGCACGGCTTGGCGCGTTTTGCATATGCTTGCTTTCCGTCGCCTTTTGCGCTATAGTCGCAGTATTTGTAATTCCCGCGCTCAAGGTACTTTGCGGGTTCCTCCTCGCGCCGATATTCTACATTACCGTGAATCGCGAGTGGCTGTACATTCTCGGGCGTACGATACGTCGTCGCATAGTTCCCGAGGTTAAGACGGACAGTGCTCCGCCGACCGCTATTACCTATACGGTTGCCGTATCGTCTGAAACGGACGTCAGGAATGCCTTTGAAAATTTAGCCACGACTGCCGCGCTTAACCGCGAGGAATTCTTTTCTTATGGGCTGTTAATAGATTGTATAAACGACAAATACACGACCGTACAGCAGGACATCTCCCGCTACAAGGGCGAAATTTGCCCTCAGGAGCGATTTTTTGCCTGTCTGCGTAAATCTCCATGGGAACGAAAACGCGGCGCAATATTGCAGTTTAACGAGCTTGTTTCGCGCGACGTTTCGGAACCATTTCGCGCAATCTGGGGGAGCGTGCGAAAGTTCGAGTATGTTATCACGCTCGACGCAGATACGGCCTTGATTAACGCGGCTCGTCTCGTGGGCATGATGGAGCACCCGTATAACGCGGACAGGACTATAATATCAGTCGGTATGCGGCCGAAAATATCACGACTGACAACGCCGTTCTCACGGCTTATATCGGGGGATGCGGGCCTTACTCATTATGACGCGGCAGCGAGCGAGCCGCTATTCGATGTTTACGGGCTGGGTAACTATACAGGTAAAGGGATATACCGCACCGAGAAGTTTAACGAGATACTATTCGGCGCGTTTCCCGATAACAGAATATTGAGCCACGACTTTATCGAGGGGGCAAAGGCGGGTTGTGCCGACAGCGGAATGTTCGGGCTTGACGAGTATCCCCGAACTTTTTCGGCGTATATTCGGCGGCAGTTGCGTTGGGCGCGCGGAGATTTACAGCTTGCTCCCTGGCTACGTAAACGCGCGAGAAACGGTAGCGGAAATGTTGCGGAATCGGGAATAAGTTTTGCGGCGAGGCGACAGATGTTCTCGAACATAGTCGGCGTCATATATCCCGTCTGTGCTTTAGTGCTGATAATGCTTTGCCCCATATTTAACAACTTTATCTACCTTGCGCTTGCTTACGCGCCGAAGGTTGCGGACATGTTGTTATCCTTGATAGGCGCGGCACGTGACATTCGTGGTAGAGCGATGTCTTTGTTGCGAATATTGTACACATCGCTGTGGGTGCCAACTCTCGGGTTGTACAATTTTTTTGCATGTTTAGTTACGGCGTACAGAATGTTAACTAAAAAGAACCTGCTAAAGTGGGAGACATATACGGCGAGCGGGGGAGCTTGCGCATTCGAGGGTAATGCTATTGTCGCTATCCTGTTTTTAATATTCGGTTTGATTTATCCTTCAGCGGCGCTTTTGGTTTGTTTCGCCTTGTATATTTGCGCACTTCCGCTCGATATTCTGTTATCTGTCGAATTCGGGAAAAGGGATAAAACGGATAAAGGGGAGTTTTTGCGGCTCGCTCGGCTTACCTGGAATTTCTTCGAAGAGACTTTGACGGAACGCAATAATTATCTGCCCTGCGATAACTATCAGGAGGGAAAGGGCTGGGCGAACCGAACGTCCCCGACAAATATTGGTATGGCGCTATCTTCTGCTGTGTGCGCGTGCGAAATCGGGATAATTTCGGAAGATAGGAGAGACTATTTAGTCGGAAAGATACTCGAAACGCTCAATCGGATTGAGCTGTTTCGCGGTATACCGTATAATTGGTACGAAGTCAACACCTTGCGCCCTCTCGCGCCGAAGTACGTCTCTGCCGTAGACTGCGGTAATCTGCTCGCCGCGCTTTTGAACGTCATCGCTCTCGGCGGTAATAACGGCAGGTCGGCTCGCGAGCTTATCGATAATATGGATCTCGCATTTCTGTTCGACAGTAATGCGGGTCTGTTTCGCATTGGTTATAATGCAGACAGCGGACAATCTGACGAGGGGCATTACGATTTACTCGGCAGTGAGGCAGCCCTGACTTATCTTGTTTCGTCGGCGTGCGGAAAGATCCCTGTTTCGTCATATTATAGGCTGTCGCGACGAGCGCTGAAATGCGGTAAGAACGTGCTTGCAAGCTGGACAGGCGGAATGTTCGAGTATCTGCTTCCGCTCATGTACTTCGACGCGCCCCGCGGCTCGTTGGTGTATAAAAGCGCGGTCGGTGCTGTGTATGCGCACAAAAAGTACGCGCGTGGAAAGAGCGACGTTTGCGCAATGAGCGAGTCGCTTTATGGCGACAAGAACGACAACGAGGACTATAAATACAAGGCGTTCGGAGTATATTCTATATCGCTCTCCCACGAGCGTAGCGATGACGTTTTTGCGCCGTATGCGGCGGTTATGGCGGCAACCGTGAGTCGGGGAAATAACGGTCTGTCGCAAATGCTTAAAAAGTATTCCTGCTACTACGGGCTATATGACTCAGTGGATACCGATGCGAACAGCGTGCAAAAATCGTGCATGGCGCACCACCAAGGTATGATAATGCTCGCCGTCGCCGATATTCTTTGCAAAGGTGGTATTAAGGAGATTATGAGACGCACAGCAGAGGGTAGGGCGGCAGAGCTTTTGCTTGACGAGGAGACGACGCCTCTTCGCCACGCACTTAGAAAGCCGAAGTATTATGCCGGGAAATCCACCGCAATGCGTTCGCGATGGACCGCGCGGCGGACCACTTTGCCGCAGCTGAACTACCTCTCAAACGGCAATTATATGCTCGTAATAGACGAGTTCGGCAGGAGCTATAATTTGTGTAACGGGCTACTCCTTGCAAGGTTTGACAGACTTTCGGGAATGCGGGTATTTGTACAGTCGGATGGAAGATACTTCGAGCCGTGCGCTATGGGGAATTGCAGGCATAGTACAGGATTTTCCGAGTATTCAAGCAGTAATGGGAGTGCGGAGTTTAATATACGGGCGGGCGTTGTATTCGATGAAAATACCGAATTTCGCAAGGTTTTAGTTAAAAATAGTGGCAATAAACCTATAGTTATGTCTGTCATAGTAGTGATAAAGCCATGTTTAACCTCTCGGGACGCCGATCTTTCGCACAAGGCTTTCTCATCGATGTTTATCGAAACGCGATATAATGACGCAGACGATTTCGTATATGCACGCCGTACCAACTCCGATAACAGAAATGCCCTTGCTCTGTTTGTAAGCACAAAGTCAAAGTATATAGGAGACGAGAGAAAGCTTATTACGGGCAAAGGAGTTTCGTTCGGACGGACTACCGAGCCGATACTTGCAGCGACTGTTGAAATCGAACTACGGGCGCATGAAAGTAAAGCATTTTCCTGCTTTCTTGCCTACGGTCATATCAGGCAATTATCCGCATACAGAAGGGTGCTTACCGACAGACATACGGATCTTTTACCGATGTCTTTATTTAATGGTAAGTACAGCATTTCCGATAGCGTGGGAAATTTAGGTTCTTATATCCTGTTTGCAAAGGGAAGGGTGAACGGCGCTCCGCCGAATGTGTTGTTATACGTTTCAAAGTCAAATATAGACCTTGCATTGAGCGTAATATCCGAGCTTAATTTGCTCCAAACGTTCGGCATTGATTTTACCGTAATCATTTTATATCACGAACCTGTGTCATACTTTACGGAAATGTCGGATAGATTAAATACTACGGCAAGAGCGTTGGGGGATAGATGCCGCATTATTAACGAACTCACAGCCGATATAGCCGAACTCGAGGACATAAAACATAGCGGTATCGATTTCTTCTCGATTCGAAACAGAATAATGCCTCCATATTTTGTCCTTCCGTCATATCCGCATCCTCCCGTTGAGATCGAAAAAGAAGAGATTGAATTCAAACTCGGTAACGGAGGATTCACAAAGAAGGGCGGTTATTACTATTCCAAGCCAACTCCGTCTCCCTGGTATAATGTACTTTCAGACGGCAAAATCGGGTGTATTATGTCTGACAAGGGCGGTTTTACTTTCGGTTCTAATTCCAGACTCCGCAAGCTGACAAGACATTCCAACGAAGAGATGAACGACGAACACGGCGACGGAATTATTCTCGGTGAAGGCGGCGCGCTTTGGTCAATAACCCGTAGTCCCTTGCCGCATGCTTGCGAGTATAACGCACTGCATGAGACGGGTTACAGCGAGTTTGCTTGCGGATATAATTCTTTTGTATCTCGCATGTCCGTGTTTGTGAGCGACGGAGTGAAGTATTATAGGGTAAAGTTGGAAAATCGACTTAAACTTGCGCGTGAGATCGACGTAATGTGTTTTGCCGAACTTGTACTCGGCGAGCATATTACTAAGACGAGCGAGGGAATTGAATGTCACCGTGTGGGTGATATCCTTATGGCGGAAAATGACGATATAAAATTATTTCTCTCTTCGTCCGAAAAACCATATTCTTATTCATTCTTTGCGGAAAGTTATCGAGGCCGCGACGGCAAAATAAGAGTATGCACGCAACTTGAAAACGACGGTTGTACTCCCGCGCTTGCTTACTCCGTAAAAGTTCAAGTCCCGCCCAAAGGGCGAGCCGAGGTTGTATTCGCACTGTCTACGCGCAAAGTCTATCCGACGATTGAAAGCGTAAGGACGGCAGAGGAGAAGACTAAACAGAAGTATTCCGAGCTGGCCAATGTAATGAGCGACGAGGCGCCTATAAAGTACTACCTCAAATGGTTGTCGTATCAAACGCTTGTCTCGCGCTTTACCGCAAAATGCGGGTTTATGCAGGTCGGCGGGGCAACGGGTTTTCGGGATCAGCTACAAGACGCAGTCGCGCTACTCGGCATATGCCCCGAAAAGGTCAGGGCGCATTTGCTCTACGCGGCAAGCAGGCAATTTGATGACGGAGATGTCCTGCATTGGTGGCATGAGCCAGCTATCGGAGTCAGAACCCGTGTTTGCGATGACAGACTGTTTTTGCCATACGCCGTTTCGGAGTATGTTAACTATACGGGAGACCGCTCCGTATTGAGTGAGCAAGCGGCATTTCTTAAAAGCAAGAAAATTCCAGACGGACAAAGTTCGCTGTACGCATATATGGAGCAGTCTGATAGCTGTGCGCCGCTCGCCGAACATTGTATCAGGGCGATTAAGAGCGTTAAACTCTCGACCCGCGGGCTTGTTTTGATGGGTAGCGGCGATTGGAACGACGGCATGGACAAAGTCGGTATCAAAGGCAAGGGCGAGAGCGTATGGTGCACTATGTTCCTGTACTATGTTATAGGTAAGTTCAGCGAGTTTGTAGATGAGAGCGTTCAAAAGGAATTTCGTTTACTGCGCAAAAAGCTGTTTGCCGCTCTGGAAAATTGCTTTGACGGAGACAGATATGCTCGGGCTTATATGGACGACGGAAGGGTGCTTGGCGTTGAGAGTTCACCCGAGTGCAGGATAGACCTGCTTGCGCAAAGCTGGGCAGTGCTGTCGGGAATTGCAACGGGCAAGAGGGCGGAAACCGTGCTTAACACCGCATACTATAAACTTGTAGACAAGAAGCACGGGATAATCAAGCTGCTTGATCCGCCCTTTGAAAAGATAGACGCGGGGTATATTTCCGACTATCCGAAAGGCGTGCGCGAGAACGGCGGGCAATATACTCACGCCGCTGTGTGGTTTATCCGCGCGCTATACAAAGCGGGAATGAACGATAAAGCCAACGAGCTACTTCAAATGATACTGCCCTGTAACCACACATCGACGGCAAAAGGTGTTGAAACTTATATGAAAGAGCCGTACGTTCTTGCAGGCGACGTGTATTCGGGTGCGCTTGCGGGCAGGGGTGGTTGGACTTGGTATACGGGTTCGGCGGGTTGGCTATACAGAGTGATAGTCGAAGATTATTACGGAATTAAAATCGGTGCGGAGAGCGTAAGCGTAAACCCCAAACTGCCGATCGGTAAACTTATCAACCTGAATGTTCGCACGCCAAAGGGAGAATTCGACCTGATTATAGACAGCCGTAAAAGCGGAAGGTGGAAAACAAGTATCGGAATGATCGGCTATGAGGGCACGACGATACCGCTGAAATCGTTAATCGGAAAAACGCTGACCGTTCGCCGTCAAAAACCCATTGACTAACTTCTCCGCCCGTGTTATAATACGAGCATGGATGATTTGTTTTCCATTGCGAATAACGGTAGTAAGATGCGCCCTTTGGCGGAGAGAATGCGCCCGAAAACCCTTGAGGATTTTATCGGGCAGGAACACCTCGTCTCCGATGGTTCGCTTCTGACGAGAGCAATAAAGGCGGATAAGCTCGGCAGCTGTATTTTCTTCGGTCCTCCGGGGTGCGGTAAAACCACGCTCGCGACAATAATAGCCGAGAGTACGCACGGCGCTTTTGCTAAAATGAATGCCGTATCATCGGGAGTAGCCGACGCTAAAAAACTGATAGACGAAGCTCGCGACCGACTTAAAATGTACGGCAAGCGCACCTATCTCATTCTTGACGAGTGTCACCGCTGGAACAAGGCGCAGTCCGATTGCGTGTTGTCCGCAATAGAGGACGGCAGTATTATTTTTATCGGCTCGACTACCGAAAATCCCTATGTGTCGATGACGAGCGCAATAGTCTCCCGTTGCCGAATTTTCGAGTTAAAACCTCTTTCCGACGCGGATGTGGAAAAGGGTTTGAAGAGGGCAATTGAGGACAGGGATAACGGCTATGGCGCGCTTAATCTCAAACTCACAGACGAAGCGCTTGCGCATTTCGTTTGGGCGGCGAGCGGAGATTTACGTAGTGCGTACGGCGCACTCGAACTCGCAGTGCTGACTACGCCGCCGAGCGCGGACGGCAGCATTATAATAGACGGCAAAACCGCCGAGCAATCTTCGCAAAAGCGTCTGCTTTCCGTAGACGAGACGTTGTATTATGACATGCTCTCCGCATTTTGCAAGTCTTTACGCGGCAGCGATCCCGATGCGGCGCTTTACTACGCCTTCAGACTGATAGACAGCGGCTGCGATCCCATGCTTATTTTCCGTCGGCTTATGGCGCATGCGGCGGAGGACGTGGGCATGGCGAATACCAATGCGCTTGTGGTCGTGACGAGCGCTTGTTATGCGTATGAGCATCTCGGTGCGCCCGAGGGATATATCCCGCTCACCGAGGCTATTATCTGCGTTTGCACGTCGCCGAAGTCCAACTCGGTAGTTGTCGCTCGTGACGCAGCAAGAAAGTGCGTCAGGACGAGCGGGGACAGCTTTGTGCCCTACCAATTGAGGAATTATACGGAACATTCGCCCAACTGGGACGGGAAGAGTTATGTATATCCGCATGACTACGGCGGGTATTATAAACAGCAATACCTTCCCGATAAAATCAAGGACGAGGTATTCTATGTCCCGAAAAATGAGGGAGACGAGCCCGAGATACGCAATTTCCTCGAAAGAATTAAAAAATTAGCAGAAGAGAACTACCGCAAATCGCACAATGACGATTAAACACAAGCAACCGACTCTTAATTGATAAATGGACAGACAGAAAAAAATTCGCAATTTTTGCATAATAGCGCACATAGACCACGGCAAATCCACGTTGGCGGACAGACTGATTGAAAAGACGCAGACTGTGCCCAGCCGCGAATTGCAGGACCAGTTTCTCGATTCAATGGATCTCGAACGGGAGCGGGGAATAACTATCAAACTGACCCCCGTGAGAATGTACTATACCAAGGACGGCGTGGAATATGAGCTTAACCTTATCGACACCCCGGGGCATGTAGACTTCTCCTTCGAAGTGTCCCGCAGTCTCCGCGCATGCGAGGGGGCGGTTCTCGTTGTTGACTCGACGCAAGGCGTTGAGGCGCAAACGCTCGCTAACGTCTATCTCGCCTTGGATAACGATCTCGAGATACTCCCCGTAATTAACAAAATAGACCTTCCGTCGGCAAGACCTGAAGAGGCGAGGAAGGAGATTGAGGAAATAGTCGGTTTAGACGCCTCCGAAGCCCCGCTTGTCAGCGCTAAAGAGGGAATAAATATCGAGGCTATTCTCGATCAGATAATCGATAAAGTGCCCCCTCCCAAGGGCGACATTTCCGCGCCGCTCAAATGTCTGATTTTCGACTCGTATTACGACAACTATAAAGGCGCGGTGTGCCTTGTTCGCGTCATAGACGGGGAAGTAAATGCGGGCATGCGGATCAAAATGATGTCGTCGGGAAGAGTGTATGACTGCGTTGAAGTCGGAATATTCAATCCAAAACCGACCCCGACCATGTCGCTCTGCGCAGGTGACGTGGGATATATCGCAGCAAGTATCAAGGCAATTGCGGAAACAGCTCCCGGCGATACGGTGACAAACGCCGACAACCCGACCGCGGAACCTTGCGCGGGGTATAAGGAAGTCCAACCCGTCGTGTTCAGCGGAGTATTTCCAGCCGACGGCTCGCGTTATAACGACCTCAAAGACGCACTCGAGAGGTTAAAATTATCGGACGCCGCTCTTTTCTATGAGCCCGAGGTTTCCGCCGCACTCGGATTCGGCTTCAGGTGCGGCTTCTTGGGTTTGCTCCACATGGAGATAATTCAGGAGCGTTTGGAGAGGGAATATAATCTCGACCTCATAACCACGGCTCCCGGCGTTACATACAAGGTACACAAAACCAACGGCGAAGTCGTCACGGTCACTAACCCCTGCAATCTGCCTCCAACAACGGAGACGGCATATATCGAAGAACCTGTTGTGTCTGCTGAGATATACACACCGCCCGCATATATCGGTCCGATTATGGAACTCTGTCAGGATAAGCGGGGAATTTTCGACGATATGCAATATCTCGACGCCAATCGCGTCAGGCTGAAATATACAATGCCGCTGTCCGAGATAGTTTTCGACTTTTTCGACGGGCTTAAATCCCGCAGCCGCGGTTACGCAAGCCTTGACTACGATATCGCAGGTTATGCAAAGAGCGATATGGTTAAGTTGGACGTAATGCTTAACGGCGAGATCTGCGACGCTCTTTCTCTCATTATACACAGGGATAAGGCGCAGGCGAGGGGACGCGCGCTTGCCGAGAAACTCAAGGAAGTTATTCCGCGCCAGCTCTTCGAGATTCCCATTCAGGCGGCTATAGGCGGCAAAATTATTGCGCGCGAAACGGTTAAGGCGCTCCGCAAGGATGTTCTTGCAAAGTGCTACGGCGGCGACATAACGAGAAAGAAAAAGCTGCTCGAAAAGCAGAAAGAAGGAAAGAAGCGCATGAGGCAGTTCGGTACCGTCGAAATCCCTTCCGAAGCGTTCATGAGTATACTCAAGCTGGACGATAAATAATATGCGAATAATCGATATTACAAAGGAACTGTTATCCTGCCCCGTATACGAGGGAGATCCAATTCCCCGCAAAAGGCGGGTGAGCGACGTGGAAAGCGGCGGCTATATGCTGACAGAGCTAACGTTGGGATCTCATAGCGGCACGCACGTTGATGCGCCCTGTCATTTTATCGAAGGCGGAGAGGACATTTCGCAGGTAAAAATTGAGAAATGTATCGGAAAATGCGCGGTTTGTACGGGTATTACGTCTGCCGAGGTGCATATTAACAGGGGTTTCGACCGCATAATATTGAAAGATACGGACGTTACGGCGGACGACGCGCGGCGTTTTGCGGGAAGAATTTCGCTGCTTGGCACTGACGGCATGTCATTCGGAGGAGAGGACGCGAAAACCGTCCACGAGATTTTACTCGGCAGCGGTGTTGTGCTACTTGAAAATCTCGAATTGATTGAAGTGAGCGAGGGAGAGTATTATCTTGTTGCTCTTCCTCTGAAAATTTCGGGGATTGACGGCAGTCCCGTCCGCGCCGTATTGATAAAAGATGAATAAACTCGGCGTATACATTCACATACCTTTTTGCAACGGGAAGTGCAAATATTGCGATTTCGTTTCGGGGGTATATTCCGACGAAGTCAAGCGCGACTATTTCGACGCTCTTAAAAGGGAGATTCGCGACTTTGATTTTTCGGACTATATTATTGACAGTATATATTTCGGCGGTGGTACGCCGTCATCCGTGCCCGAGAAGTACATTGCGGAAATATTGGATGCGCTCTCTGCGGAAAAGTTCGTTAGTAACCCCGAACTGTCCATTGAGTGCAACCCCGAGTCATTGAGCGAGAGTAAATGCGCGGCATTTTCTGCTGCGGGTATAAACAGATTGAGCATGGGCTTGCAGTCGGCAACCGACAGTTTGTTGGAGAGGATCGGCAGATTGCACACCGTATCGGACTTTTTAAGAGCGCTTGATTTTGCCGAAAAGTACTTTGACAATATATCTGCGGATATAATGCTCGGTCTGCCCGAACAGTCCCCGCACGACGTAAAACGAGCTGTCAATCTCCTTGCCGGCCGCAATCTGAAACACATCTCGGCATATGCTCTCAAAGTTGAAGAAGGAACCCCGCTTGCGCAAAGCGGTTTTGTGCCCGACGAAGATTACTCTGCGGACCTATACGACCTTGTGTGCGAAATGTTGGCGGACTACGGCTATTCACGCTATGAAGTAAGCAACTTCGCCTTCCCGAATTTTGAGTGCAGACATAATTTGCGGTATTGGGAAAGAGGGGAATATAAGGGTTTCGGCGTTGCGGCGCACTCTTTTATCCGCAATTACAGGATAGAAAATACGCCCGACATAGGCGAATATATTGGCGGCAGGCGGGAGATTAACTCATATTATATCGAGCCGCACAGCAAAGAGGCTGCGAATGAAACGGTTATGCTATCCCTACGTACGGCGGTAGGGTTTGATCTCGATAAATATCAAAAGACATTCGGAAGCGATCTTATCAAAGAGAAGGGAGAGATAGTCAGGCAACTATCCGATTATTTGGAGATAAAGAATGGCAGGTTAAAGCTTACGGATATGGGATTTTACGTTATGAACGATATCATATTGAAACTTACGGACTGAAAAACCGTAAGTTTTTTTTCTTAATTTGCATTATTTTATTGACAGCGGTATATACTTGTGGTATTATATTGGCAGTCGTGAGGCGAGAGTGCTAACACTCTCAACCCTCGAGCGCTTATTACGAATATGAGTTTATCCGAAAGAAAAGAGAAGATCTTGCGTGCGGTGATTGACAGCTACGTCGATAGTTGTCAGCCCGTTTCGAGTGCGGACATACAGGCAAACTATTTGTCCGCTCTTTCTACCGCAACGATCAGAAACGAACTTGCCGCGCTTGAAGATATGGGTTACCTCGACCAGCCGCACACTTCGGCGGGCAGAATACCGACGGCGAGCGCGTATAAACTCTACGTGGAAAGGCTCATGCCGAGAAGGGAACTCTCTTCGAGCGAGCTGGAAATAGTCAGCAAGTACTTCGATGAAAAGATATCCGAGATAGACGACGTTTTGCGCTCGACGGCAAAGGTCATTAGCGAAATAACCAACCTCACAGGCGTTGCGTGTTTCACCAATGTGGGTGAAGCTATTATCGGCAATATAAGAATTGTTAAGATAACAAGCACTCTTGCGCTGGTAATTATCGTTACGGACATAGGAGTATTGAAAGACGCGACGGTGACCGTACCGAGCGACGTGCCCGAGGAATACTTTGCGAAGGCTTCGGCGTTCATTACCGCCTCATTCGGCGGACATAGAATAGAAGAGGTTCGTAACCCCGAACGACTTATTTGCGAGATCAAGGACGAATTCAGAGATCTTTTCGACACCATACTCGAAGTGCTCCGAGGATATCTCGACGATAGTTCGGAAAATATAGTTCTCGAGGGTAGCTCCAAGCTACTCAAGCAACCCGAGTATTCCAACGTCGGAAAGGCGAGAGAGATGTTCGAGATGCTTGAATCGAAGGAAAAGCTCGTTCCCGCGATAAGCAGTAAAGGCGACCTCGGCTTGACGATAAATATATCGAATGACGGCGAGGACGGCTCTCCCGAATGCGCGATAGTGACGGCTAACCTCACGACGCACGGGGTTAATATCGGTAAAGCGGGCGTTATCGGACCTATCAGAATGGACTATTCGAAGATCGTTTCCGTTCTCGATTATATAAGCAAGACTATTGAAGATCTTCCCGTTGCAAAAAAATTTGACAAGGATAATTAAATATGAGTAAAGAAAAGGCAAGCAAAGTATCCGAAGAAGACATCGACTCGACGGACGAGATTATCGAAGAAAACTCCGCCGAAGAGTGCAAAAACTGCTGCGAAGAGTGCGAGTGCTCCGAGCAAAGCGTCGATGAGTTGAATGCGGAAATCGAGGAGTTAAACTCCCGCCTTGACGCAGCAGAATGCGAGAAAGCAAAGCTCAACGCAAGATTAAGGGATCTCAACACCGTGTATGTTCGCATGCAGTCCGACTTCGATAATTACAGGAAGAGAACGGCAGAGCAGCTTAAAAACGCAAAATCGGAGGGCGCCGCCGACGTTATTACAAAAACAATCCCTCTTCTCGACGTTATCGAGCAGGCGCTCCGCATGATAACGGACGAAAAGGTTGCGGAGGGCGTGAGCATGATTAACCGACAGCTTCTCGACCTTTTGAGCGGCTTTGGCGTTACCGAAATCCCCGCGCTCGGAAAAGCATTTGACCCGCAAATTCACAACGCGATATTGCAAGTACAGGTCGAGGATCCTGACCTCGACGGCAAGGTAATCGAAGTTTTTCAAAAGGGATACAGAATGGGGGATAAGATCATCCGCCATAGCGTAGTAAAAGTCGCGCGGGCATAAGCGTGCGTACTGATAATTAAAAATAATTTTATTGGAGGAATATAGAAAATGGGTAAAATAATAGGTATTGACCTAGGTACAACCAACTCGTGTGTAGCCGTTCTCGAGGGCGGCGAACCTACCGTTATTGCAAATACGGAAGGTTCGAGAACCACACCGTCCGTTGTCGGCTTCTCCAAAGACGGAGAAAGACTTGTCGGACAGGTCGCTAAACGTCAGGCTGTTGCGAATCCCGAAAGAACGGTAAGTTCGATTAAGCGCGACATGGGCTCCAACAAGAAAGTAAGAATAGGGGATAACGACTACTCGCCGCAGGAAATCTCCGCAATGATCCTTACCAAACTCAAGCAGGACGCCGAAGCATATATCGGCGAGACTGTAACACAGGCGGTAATTACCGTTCCCGCATACTTCACCGACGCACAGCGCCAGGCGACCAAGGACGCGGGCAGAATAGCAGGTCTCGAAGTGCTTCGTATTATAAACGAGCCGACTGCCGCCGCGCTTGCTTACGGCCTCGATAAGGGCGGAGACGATAACCACAAGATATTCGTATTCGACCTCGGAGGCGGTACGTTCGATATTTCCATACTTGAAGTGGGCGACGGCGTGTTCGAAGTAGTGGCCACGGCGGGCGATAACAGACTCGGCGGCGACGACTTCGACCAGAGAATCATGGACTACGTTGTAAGTGAGTTCAAACAGCAGAGCGGCGTTGACGTAAGCGGCGACAGAATGGCTATGCAGAGAATAAAGGAGAGCGCGGAAAAGGCGAAGATCGAGCTTTCCCAGCTTCAGAAAACGCTTATAAGCCTTCCGTTCCTGTCCTTCGGTCCGTCCGGTCCGCTTAACTTCGAATGCGAGCTGACGAGAAGCAAGTTCGATTCGCTCACTTCCGACCTCGTAGATCGCACGGTTAAGCTCAGCAAGCAAGCACTTTCGGACGCGGGCTTGTCCGTAAACGATATAAGCAAAGTCATACTTGTCGGCGGTTCGACCCGTATCCCCGCCGTACAGGAAGCCGTTAAGAACCTTACGGGCAAAGAGCCGTTCAAGGGTATTAACCCCGATGAATGCGTCGCTGTCGGTGCGGCTATACAGGGCGGCGTGCTCGGCGGTGAGGTTAAGGACGTCCTTCTTCTCGACGTAACCCCGCTTTCTCTCGGTATCGAGACCATGGGCGGCGTATTCACGAGAAT
>CANPYH010000008.1 GCA_947588325.1 uncultured Clostridia bacterium | reverse complement strand
CCCTTTCGACGACGCCATCATAGCCATTTCGGGTGCTTGAAGGTCGGTGGGAAAGCCGGGATACGGTTGAGTATCAACCTTACGGAGCATAAGCGTGTTGCCGTCGCTTTCCACCGTAACGCTCTCGGTGCGCTCAATAACCCGCACTCCCGCCGCGCGAAGTTTTGCCGTGAGCGCAAGGAGATGATCCGAACGCACGCCGCGAACGGTGACGTTACCGCCGCACATTGCTCCCGCGACGAGATAAGTTCCCGCCGCTATTCTGTCCGATATGGGCTTATATACGCCGCCGTGCAGGCTCTTTACCCCGTCTATTATAATGGTTCCCGTCCCCGCACCGTGTACTTTCCCGCCGAGAGCGTTGATAAAATTCTGCAAGTCCACTATCTCGGGCTCCTCGGCAGCGTTATGCAGGACGGTCCGCCCCTCCGTCGTCGCCGCCGCTATCATGAGATTTTCCGTCGCGCCTACGCTCGGGAACGCCATAAGCACGGTGCCCGAATGCATTCTCCGTCCGTCGCAAACAATCTTGCCGTCCTCCTCTTCCACCTTAACTCCGAGAGATCTCAACCCGTCGAGGTGAATGTCTATGGGACGAACGCCGATATCGCAGCCGCCGGGGTAGCTGATTTCGGCATACTTATTCCTCGCACAGAGCGCACCGAGTATGAATACGGATGAGCGGAGGGAGGTTGTCAATGCCGAGCCTACCGTCCGACCGTTGGCTTTCTTGCAATTGACGGTGAGATTGTTCCCCTCGAATATGTAATCTCCGCCGAGACTTCTGATTATGCCGAGCATGGCGAGTACGTCGGTAAGCGGTTCGCAGTCCTCTATTACCACCTCGCCTTTAACGATTATGCAGCAGGCTATAAGCGGGAGTACGGCGTTCTTCGCCGCATGTATCTCCACCTCTCCCGAAAGTCGATTGCCGCCGTTTATCACGAATATATCTTCTTCCATATTTTCCCGCACTCCGAGAATACCTTATCGATACTCTATGCTATGCGGAAAATCCGCCAAAAGTGCATCAACTGCCGAAGGAAAGGAAAAAGGTCGAAAAAGAAGCGCCCGCTTCGGGACGCTACGCTACTTGCGCTATGTAATTGTTATTCGTCGTAATAGTTATTCGTCGCCGTCTATTATGCCCACCATGCGCGACAGTTCCTCTTTGAGCCGTGCTATGGAAGTTTCTATATCCTCGTCTGAGTTCTCGCCGATTTCGCCGATAGTCGCCTCTATGCTCTCCACAGCCGAATCGACGTCGGTCGCGGCGGCTTCGGCAGAGTCGGCGTCGCCAACCGTCCTCTCGCCCGTTTTAGCGGCTATTTCACCGAGCAAACGCGCCGTCTCCTCGCGAGCCTTTTCGTGCGCAGCCAGCCTCTCTTTTATCTCGGAAACCTCATTCATCAGCGACTTGTATTTTTTATCGTCCTGAAGCTTGCGCATAAGCAGTGACGATATGGACTTCTTGATATCCGCGAGCATGGCGACAATGAGCTTATTATAACTCTCCACCGTCGCCTTGCCGCCCTCGGAAACGTTTGCCATGCTCAAAGTGTACATCTGGTCGCGGAGCTGCCGTATCTCCGTGCACAGACCGTCTATCTTCGCGGAGAGCGCGTCGGAGCCGATCTCTTCGGTCAGTCCGCTGTCCCCGCCGTTAATTATTCTGTCGAATATCTCGTCGTCCGTCATTTCGGATTTGCTTTTGCTCATCTCTGTTCCCTCTTTCGTTCTCATTACCCGAACGCCTTTTGATTATAAAACATTTCCGCCATAATGTCAATGCGTAGCGGGGTAATTACGGTTATTTTTATACTTCGCACAAATCCGATAACGAACAATTTACCGTGTTAGCCCTTAAACAGTTGTCAAAAAAGTTTTAAGGGTGTATAATTTAACGGAATTTTAACATTGGAGATGCAAATATGAGAGTTTACAACTTTTCTGCGGGTCCTTCCATGCTCCCGCTCCCCGTACTCGAAAAAGTGAAAGCTCAGCTGACCGACTATAACGGCACAGGCATGAGCGTCATGGAAATGAGCCACCGTTCGAAGCCCTATCAGGAAATCAACGATAAGGCAGAGAGCCTGCTTCGCGAACTTCTTTCCGTCCCCGAAGATTACGACATTATCTTCGTTCAGGGCGGCGCTTCCACGCAGTTCGAAGCCGTGCCTCTTAACCTTACCGTAAACAAGAAAGCCGATTATCTTGTAACGGGTAACTTCGCGAAGAAGGCGTTCAAGGAAGCCGGTAAATATACCGACGCCGTTTGCGTAGCTTCGAGCGAAGACAAGAACTTTACATATATTCCCAAAGTCACCGCTGCCGACTTCCGTGCAGACGCCGACTATGTGCATATCTGCTTCAACAACACCATTTTCGGTTCGCACTTCTCTTATGTGCCCGAGACGGGAGACGTTCCCCTCGTAGCCGACATGAGCTCGAGCATACTCAGCGAGGAAGTGGACGTTTCCAAGTTCGGTGTTATCTATGCGGGCGCACAGAAGAACGTCGGACCCGCAGGCGTAACCATTGTTATCGTCCGCAAGGATCTTCAGGACAGAGCCCTTCCCATCTGTCCGACCATGCTCAAGTGGTCCACGCAGACCAAGGAAAAGAGCCTCTATAACACTCCTCCCTGCTGGTCGACGTACGTCGCCATGGAAGTATTCCAATACCTCAAGGATAACGGCGGCGTTAAGGCTATGCACAAGACGGACGTCGAAAAGGCGGCTATGCTTTACGACTTTATCGACAACTCCTCCTTCTATACCAACAAGGTGGCGAAAGAGGACCGTTCGATAATGAACGTGCCCTTCGTATCGCCGAGCGCGGAACTCGACGCAAAATTCGTCGCAGAGGCTTCCAAAGCCGGTCTCGTATCCCTCAAAGGGCACAGGCTTGTCGGCGGTATGAGAGCAAGCATTTATAACGCTATGCCCGTCGAAGGCGTTAAGGCGCTCATCGAATTCATGAAGAAATTCGAACTCGAAAACAAATAACACTTAAACGGAGACAAATATGAAAAAGACAATACTTGCTCTGAACAACATCAGCAAGATCGCGGAAAACAAACTCAAAGCGGATTATGAGTTCACCACCGAATCCGCCTCCCCCGACGCGATTATAGTGCGTTCCTTCGCAATGCACGACTATGCGCTTCCCGAGAGCGTTCTCGCCGTTGCGCGTGCAGGCGCGGGTACTAACAATATCCCCGTCGCCGAATACGCAAAACGCGGCGTTGTGGTATTTAACACCCCGGGCGCAAATGCCAACGCGGTCAAGGAACTCGTTATCGCCGCATTGCTTATGTGCGGAAGAAAGATCTCGGACGGTATCAAGTGGACGGAGACGCTCAAAGGAAAGGGCGCGGAAGTCGGCAAACTCGTCGAGAGCGGGAAAAAGGCCTTTGTCGGCAGAGAGATACTCGGTAAGACGCTCGGCGTTATAGGTCTCGGCGCAATCGGTATTCTCGTTGCGAATGCGGCTCTCGGTCTGGGCATGAACGTCATCGGCTATGACCCCTACCTCACCACCGCAAACGCTCTTCGTCTCGACTCGAGAGTGAGCGTAGTTGCCGACCTCGACAGCCTTATGGAAAACAGCGATTTCGTGACTATACACGTTCCGTATATGGAGAGCACCAAGAACACCATCAATGCGGCAAATATCGCAAAGATGAAGAAGGGTTCGGCAATAGTCAACCTTGCCCGCGGCGAACTTGCGGACAGCGACGCCATCCTCGAAGCGCTCGGCAATGGCACGCTTTCGAGATATGTAACCGACTTCCCCTCCGATAAGCTCATCGGCGTGGACGGCGTTATTACTCTTCCCCATCTCGGCGCGTCCACTCCCGAAGCGGAGGACAACTGCGCTGTTATGGCTGTAGCAGAGCTTAAAGACTTCCTCGAAAACGGCAATATCACCAACTCCGTCAACTTCCCCGCATGCAACGCCGTAAGACAGGGCGCAAGCCGCGTTACCGTTATCCACAAAAACGAAAAGGGCGTGCTTGCAAAGATTACCGACGCAATCCACGAAGAGAATATCAATATCGAGAACTTCGTCAGCCAGTCGAGAGGCGACTTTGCCTATGCGATTATCGATACGACGGAGCCCGTTACCGACGACCTCGTCGGCTCCCTTACCGCTTTGGACGGCATAATCAGATGCAGAGTTATCTGACAATCTTCAAACGTAAAAGCGGCGCGATATAGTTCGCGCCGCTTTTTCTATGCACTTTATTCTTGTATTATTTTCTCTCGGTAATAACGAGCACTTCGCCGCTTATAACCGTGACCTTTGCCCCATTCAGCGGTTCGTTGCTGACGCCGAGGCTGTCGCGCGTAGTCAGCTTAAACGTGCCACTGTATTTGCAATTCTCGATTATTACCTCTGCCGCGCCGCCGATCGGTATCAAAGACATATACTCGCCCGCCGCAATCGACGCGCTCTGCCTGATTATAAACAGCCCCGTTTTCTCGCCGATTATCTTTGCCTCCGCGCCGTTATTATGCAGATATGACAGCGTGTGGATATTTGCAAGCGTGTGCGAAAGCCTCCCGCCGAGTGCGCAATATATCAAAAAGTTGCGATATCCTCTTTTAAGTCCCTCCACTGCGGCGGCGAAAGCGTCGGTCTCGTCCTTGATGGGGTTAAGACGCAATGTACTCGGCTCATCAGGCACATAACCGAGGGAGTCGAAGTCGCCCAAAATCAGATCGGGCTCGATGCCGACCTCTCGGAGATACTTCAGCCCCGCGTCGGCGGCTATCAAGAAGTCGGACGGAGCGCGGACAATGTAGAGCGGCGCACGCTCGCCCGCGCAAACTATATGACATATTCCCTCACGGCAGATTTTCTCGTCCATACTTAAAGTATAGCGATAATATTTTCCGTTGTCAAGGGCGGAAAAACAATTGACTTTTATAAGCGTTTAGTTATACAATAAGGACGCTTAGGGGCGCCGCAAATGCGCGGCTGAGATTTTATCGCAGATAAAGGTCCCTTTGAACCTGTGGGTCAGTACCCGCGTAGGGAAAGCGAGATTGTAAATTTTTTTGCATGCAATCAGACCGCTCCCTTTTGAAGCGGTCTTTGCTTTTTCCCGAAGGAGATCGGTTATGGCAGACATATCCGTACTTTTGGAAGGTTCCACGGCACCCGTGTATGCCGCGGACACTATCGAGCCGATGGCGATATGGGTCACTATCGGCGTCGTAATCGGGCTTGCGCTCGTCGCAGTTATTTTCCTGCTTTTTGACAGAGAGGACTTCGGCAAGTTCGCAAAAATAGCCCTGATCGGCTCGGTTATATACGCAGCCGCATTCGGTATCTTAATGCTCGTGCTGGAAATTACCAAACACTTCAGCCTTGTTTATGCCGACGAAAACTACATCAATCACGCCGATTTGATTTCGCACGTATTGGTGCCCCTCGCCATTGCCTGCGCAATCGTTCTTGTAAGCGCAATTCTGCTCTGTATTATCTATAAGTTCAAGCGCAAGGCTTTCAAGATCGTCGGGTGGATATGCGGAGTGCTTATCCTCGCGTCCTTCGTCGTTGCGTCGATTCTTATCGGCATGTATTATGCGGCGAACATTTCGCATGACGGTTACTATAACAGCGATACCGCCTCGGTCAGCAATCTCGGACTTTACATAAGCATGGGCGCGCTGATTGTCCTTCTCGCGATATTTGCTATTTTCCTCGGCAAGGGCGGCAAAAAGGGCTTCGATACCAAGACGATAGCATACGGCGCAATATGTATCGCTCTCTCCTTCGCTCTCTCCTATATCAAGATCTTCCAACTGCCACAAGGCGGCTCGGTCACGCTTGTATCCCTCCTTCCGCTCATGGTATATTCGTATATGTTCGGAATCAGGAAGGGCATATTTGCGGGCATTATATACGGACTTCTCCAAGCCGTTCAGGACCCCTTCATCATACACCCCGCGCAATTCCTGCTCGACTACCCCATCGCCTTCGCATTCATCGGACTTGCGGGTATATTCGCCTCTATCAAGGCAATGGATAAGGTGCCGCAGGTTAAGTTCGCGCTCGGCGCAATCGTCGCTTGTTCGTTCAGGTTTGTTACGCACGTTCTTTCGGGCGTGTTCGCCTTTGCCGCATATGCGGGAGAGATGAACGCGCTGGTATATAGCCTGTCCTACAACTCCTTTGTGTTTGTCGACATGCTTATAACCATCGTTGCGGGCGTACTCGTTTTCTCCTCCAAAAACTTCGTCAAGCTCGTATCACAATACTACAAGTCGACAAGAGCGTAACGCATTACAGCAGAGCGCGGATAGAGGCGTGGCTTCTTAAGCTGACGGACTGGCACATTCCTATTCCCCCGCAAAATACGATCAGCGAGCTTGAACCGGCGCTGATGAACGGTAGCGGAATGCCCGTCGGAGGGATACTGCCCGTTACGACTGCTATGTTAATAAGTACCTGTATCCCGATAAGCGCTGCCATTCCTCCGCTGAGATAGCAACCGAATCGGTCGGAAGCGTTCTGCGCTATCCTGACAAGTCGGTAGATCATGAAGCAGAATGCGCACATAACGATTATGCACCCGATCATGCCGAACTCCTCGCCTATTACCGAGAATATAAAGTCGCTCTCGGAGAAAGGCAGGAAGAGATACTTCTGGCGGGAATTGAACAATCCCACGCCGAACAGTCCCCCTCCGCCGAGCGCGTAGAAGGATTGCAGGAGCTGATAACCCTCCTCGAGCGGGGACGCCCAAGGATCCAAAAAGGCGAACAGCCGGGCAAGGCGATACGGCTCGGTCACAATCAGCACGACGACAAGCGCGGCAAGCGGAATTATTATTAACAGCAAATGCTTGAACCTCGCTCCGCCGATAACCAGGAGAGTTAGCATCAACAGCGCAACGCACATCGTTACCGACATATTCGGCTCGAGCATTATCAACACACATATAAGTCCGCCGACGGCGATCATGGGCAACAGTCCCCTGACCGTCGTCATTTTTTCGCTGTTGCGGGACATATACGCCGCGGCAAAGATAACATAGCCGACCTTCGCCACCTCGCTCGATTGCAGAGTTATAAAGCCGAGGTTCAGCCACCGCCTCGCCCCGTAGTTCTCAACGCCCACCCCGGGAATCAGCACGAGAACAAGGAGAATAACGCTGATACCGAGTATTACATACCGCGCCTTTATCAGCTTGCGATAGTCGAGAACGGACATGCCGAACATGGCGATAAGCCCCGCGACTACGCCGAAGAGCTGTTTATACATAAAGAAAAACTCGTTACCGTAGTTAATCTCGGCGTTGTATTTCGACGCGGAATACACCATAAGCACGCCGAAAGCGAGCAATGCGACGGTGACTGCGGCAAGGGGCAGGTCGTAGCGCGCGGAGCGGTCAATTGCCGAAAAGTTTCCTGACTTCCCTTTCAAAAGCCTCACCCCGCTCCTCGTAATTCTTATATCTGTCAAAGCTCGCCGAAGCGGGAGAAAACAACACGCTGTCATAACCGCTCGTAGCCGCTCTTCGTACCGCTTCTCCGAGATCTTCGCAAAGCACTGCTTCGGTATACCCTGCCTCCTCCGCCGCCTTCATCATCTTTTCGGCATTCCCGCCCGTAACGAAAACGGCGGCGACCCTGCCTTTAAGCGCGGTAAAAAGAGGGCGGTAGTCCAGCCCTTTGTCACTCCCTCCCGCAATCAGCGCCACTCTTCCGCGCATGCACTCCGCCGCGGCAAGCGTCGCCGAAATATTGGTCCCCTTCGAGTCATTGTAAAAAGCGGTGCCGTTATACTCCCCGACCGCCGTTATTCGGTGTTCCGAAGCCTTGAAAGACGCAAGTCCTTCGCATATGAACAAACTCTCGACCCCGTCCAAAAAGGCCGCGTAGGCGGCATTTAAGGCGTTCTGCACGTTATGTGCGCCGAGTACCTTTAATTCCTCCGTGCGCATGAGGAAATTATCGCCGAGATAAAGCGCCCCGCCCACCTCGCCGAAGTCACGACCCATACGCCTGACAGTGGGATTGCCGCGCATGCCGATAAGGTTGAGTTCGGACGGAACTATGAGGTAGTCGCCACTCGTCTGAAAGTCGGCGATCCGAAGTTTGGCGTGTCGGTATTCGAGCATACTGCCGTGATAGTCGAGGTGATCCTCGGCTATGTTTGTTATTACCGCTATGTGAGCATGGAGTGGAGCCGCTTGTAAGAGCTGGAAACTCGACAGCTCGAGTATTACCCGCTCATAACCGCCCCGCTCCGCCGCCTCGGCGAACGACCTGCCTATATTCCCGCATACAGCCGCGTTTATCCCCGCCGCTCGGTATATGCTCCCGAGCATTTCCACCGTCGTTGTCTTGCCGTTCGTACCCGTAACAGCGATAACGGGCTGTTTGTTAAGCATTGCGCCGAGCCCTATTTCGCCGAGCACGGGCACATTGTGCAGGAGCGCGTATCTGTATAGCGGATGGGAGTGCTTTATTCCGGGACTGATTACAAAGAGGTCGTAATTATCCGCGCCCGCAGGCACTCCATCGCCCGTCGTTACGGTGACTTCGGCGCCTTCCGCTTTGAGCGCTTCCGCCGCGCCTTTTCCGCTCCTTCCGCTGCCGAGCACCAATGCCTTCCTGCCCTTGAAAATCATAATACATATTATGTTATCGACGGGCGGGATATGTTTACGTCGTGAAAATCGCCGTCAGCAGCACTACTCCCGCGCCTATCAACGAGGCGACCGCCTTATACGCCGTGACTATTCTGTTCTCGTGTATGCCCTTCTTCTCGAAGTGGTGATGAAGCGGAGCCATAAGGAATATCCGTCGCCCTGTGCGCTTGAAGTGCAACACCTGCAAAATGACGGAGAGCGCAGTTATGACGTATATACCGCCGAGTATAGCCGCCGAGAGCGACAGCCCCGACAGCACCGCGAGACAGGCAAGCAGACCGCCGAGGGCGAGCGAGCCCGTGTCGCCCATAAATATCCGCGCAGGATAGCGGTTATAGCATAAAAAGCCGCCGACGGAGCCCACCGCGCAGGCGATTAACACGAGTTCGTTCATCTGTCCGTCGCTCGGAGCAAACCCGCAAACTATGAGCATAAGCGCGGCAAAGGCAATGAGATAGACGTTAGTCACGCCGCCCGCAAGCCCGTCAAGCCCGTCGGTCAGATTGACGGCGTTGGTGAACGCGAGGAAGATAAAGACGTAATAGGGCAACGCCCAATATGAAAAGTCGATTGCATAGTCGGTGAAGGGCGCAAAGACTTGTCCGCGGGTTTCGGTACCCCAGAACGCGTAAGCCGCAACGAGACAGGCGATTATGAGCTGGAGCACGAGTTTAGCCGCAGCGCTGAGCCCCTTATTGTGCTTGTAGTGGACTTTGATATAGTCGTCGGTAAAACCTATCAGCCCATAGCCGAGAGTGACGACGAGACAGACAAGCGCCGCGCCGCCGTCTCCGCGGATAAGCAACGCAAAGGGCAAAGCCATCGAGATAAGAATGCCCATACCGCCCATTGTCGGAGTGCCGCTTTTAACGGCGTGACTTTCGACATAGTGCAGTATGGGTTGTTTTGCTTTGAACTTGTTTGCTATGCGAATAACGAAGGGCATAAGCGCGGCGGAAAAGGCAAGCGATATCATAAAGCCGAGAATAATGCGTATCATTTGAGCAGTTCCCTCACCGTCTCCTCGTCCGAAAAGTGTTCCTTAACTCCTCCGATCTCCTGCGTGTTTTCGTGCCCCTTGCCCGCTATTATAACCGTATCGTCCTCGCCGCATATTTCGAGCGCATATTTTATCCCCTCTTTGCGGCTCACGGCAAGCATGTAATTGCCCGTCTTAAACCCCGACTCTATCTGCCTGATAATCTCGAGAGGGGGCTCGGAGCGTGGGTTATCGCTGGTTATGACGGTAAAATCGGCAAGCTCGCTCGCTATCTCGCCCATAAGCGGGCGCTTGCTCCTGTCCCTGTCCCCGCCGCAACCGAACACCGCTATCACCCGTCCCCGCGTGATCTCCCGCACGGCTTTGAGTATCTTGCGTAGCCCGTCGGGCGTGTGCGCATAGTCTATCACGACGCGTTTCCCCGCCTTACCTACCGACTGGAACCGACCGTCCACGCGTTTAACCGCGCAGACCCCCCGCCGTATCACGTCGGTTGCGATCCCAAGCACGTTGGCGGTTGCCGCCGCGCACAGCACGTTACTCATGTTAAACGCCCCGGGCGCGCAGTAGGACAGCCGAGTTATATCGTCCATAATATTGGCGACGAAGGTACAGCCCTTTTCCGTCGCCATGTAGTCTATGCCGAAAACGTCGCTCGGGTTTTCCACACCGTATGTCACGAGAGGCACCGCGGCGGTGCGCGCTATCTCCACCCCCGTCTCGTCGTCCATGTTCACGACGGCGGTTTGCGTGTGCGCGGGAGTGAACAGCGACAGTTTCGCCTTTTTATACTCCTCGAGCGTGCCGAAAAAGTCGAGGTGATCCTGCGTGAGGTTGGTAAACGCGCTTACGGCAAACACTATCCCCTCCGTCTTTTTGAACGCGAGAGCGTGCGCCGACACCTCCATGACGACGGTATCGACGCCATTATCCGCCATCTCGGCGAGCAGCTTATGGAGCACGGGCGGATCGGGGGTTGTAAGCGTTGCTCCGCGCTTCTCCCGACCTATCATCACGCCGTTTGTGCCGATAAGTCCCGTCTTTCTCCCCGCCGCGTCTAAAATGCTCTTTATTATGTGCGTAGTCGTAGTCTTACCGTTAGTACCCGTAACGCCTATCATGGTGAGCCTGTCCGCGGGATTGCCGTAGTACGCCGCCGAGGTCAGAGCGAATTTTCGCCTGACGTCCCCACAAACGAATTGTGGAATACTTATTCCCTCCGCTCTTTCGCAAACGACGATTGCGGCGGCTCCGTGCTCTGAGGCGTACGCCGCGTCCGTCAGCGTCCGTTCCGCGCCGTGCAGACAGAAGTACAGACAGCCCTTTTCGCAGAAAGAGTTATACCCTATCCCGCTGAATTCCGATCTTAATCCGAAAGTATCGCAGTCCATTTCCGACCCCCTGTGAAACATTATAATTCTTTTATCGTCGGTAATCACGGCAAGGGCAAAAGAAGTCAAATTTCGCGGGATTATTACGAAGTGTCGGGTTCGGAGCGAACGAGCACAACGTCGCCCACCGCCACCCGCAGCCCCGCCGCGGGAGTTGTCGAGAGAACGGTGCCAAGCCCGACGGTCTCCGTTTTAAGCCCCGTTTTCTCGAGAATGGCGACGGCTTCGAAGGTGGACATACCCGTCACTTCGGGCATCTCGATATATTGTTTCTCTTCCTCGCTTTCCCGCTCCCAGCCCTCGCTGTCGGCGATTGAGGAGAGTATCCTGCCCGCATACGGCGCGGCGGTGAGACTGCCGTAATAAGTGTAGCCCGACGGCTCGTCTACTATAAACAGCACGGCGTATTTGGGATTATCCGCGGGAGCGAACCCCACGAAGGAAGAGACGTACTTGCCCTGCGCGATCTTGCCGTCCTTATACTTTTGTGCCGTGCCCGTTTTGCCGCCGACCTTGATTCCGCTTACCGACGCTTTAGATCCGCCGCCCTCCGCGACAACGCCGACGAGCAGGCTACGCAAACGCTCGCTTACCTCTGCGCTTATCGGTCTCCCGCGAACCTGCGGGGAATGCTTGTATATGGTTTCGCCCGTCGGACTTGCCGCTTTTTCGAGGAAATACGGCGCGTATAGCGTGCCGCCGTTGACCGCCGCGCAAACAGCGGTTATAAGCTGAATAGGCGTTACGGCAACTGCCTGACCGAATCCGATTCTCGCGAGGTCTACGTTTTTAACGCTCTCTTCCGCCATCATTATCCCTGCGCTCTCCCCGAAAAAGTCGAGGTCGGTCTTTTGCCCGAAGCCGAAATCGCGCAACGTTTTATACAGCCTCTCTTTTCCAAGCGACAGAGCGAGGTTCATGAACACCACATTACAGCTGTTCTTTACTCCGTCCGCAAGGTTCTGCGAGCCGTGACCCGTCGTTTTCCAGCACTTGATCCGTTGTCCGTCAACCGTCGTGCTGCCGTTGCAATAAAAGCGGCTGTTGTCGTTTACCACTCCGCCGCCGAGAGCCGCCGCGGTTGTGAATATCTTGAAGGTGGATCCCGGTTCGTAAACGTCGGTTACAAGCGAGTTTTTAGAGAGCAGGTTAAGCAGGTCAACGTCGTCGCGCGGAATGTCGTTGAGGTCGTATGACGGATATGACGCCATAGCCCTGACTCCGCCCGTGTTAACGTCCATTACCACCGCCGAGCAAGACTTCGCGCCCCACTCGAGGCGGGCGGCAAACACCGCGTTCTCGACGGCAGACTGCACCTCGGCGTTAATTGAGAGAGTGAGGTCGCACCCAGCTACGGCGGGAACGTATCGGGTTTTGCTCCCCTCCGTTTCCCGACCCGCGATATCCGCGTCGGAATATAAGTAGCCGTCCGTGCCCGAGAGGTATTTGTCGTAGTAGCCTTCCAGCCCGTTCTGACCGTCGTTATCTATGTTGGTAAAACCGATTACTTTGGAAAGCATGTTGCCGTATGGATAGTTACGCCTGAACCCGGGAGCGCAATATACGCCTTTAAGCCCAAGCGCTTCCACTTCGTCCGCGACCTTCGGCTCCACACTACGGGCGACGGTTACTTCGCTCTGCGCGCGGGAGAGCTTGCCCTCGACATACTCCTCGGTCAGTCCGAGAGCTCCCGAAAGAGCGCCCGCCGCAGCATGCTTATCCGTTACGGCGTTAGGGCGTACATACACGGTATATACGGGGCTGTTATCCGCCAGCACCTTGCCCGCGTTATCGAGTATTTTCCCACGCGGCGCGGCTATCGGAATATCCCTGTACCACTGGTCCGCGGCTTTGGAAGTAAGGAATCCGCCCTTCACTATTTGCAGCCAGAACAGCCGTCCCACGAGCGCACAAAATAAAAAGGTTATTGATACAATCACTATCAATAACCTCTTTTGCGTCTTTGTTATGCTGTTAGTTTGCCGCAATAAGTCAGCCTCCGAATACAGAATTAAGCCAATCTCTCACCGAGTCGAACACTCCGTTGTCCTCTTCCGTATTCTGTTGGTATTCAAGTCCGCCGTAGCCGTTAATCTCGCCCTCCTCGACGGATACCATACCCATTTGTTCTGCCGACTGTCTGATCTCTTCTTCGTCTATCGGTTCTGCTAAAACTTCGCTTTGGGCGAGCAATCTCTCCTGCTGATTCTCAATCGTCGTCTCGAGCGCAGATATTTGCGAATTGACGGCGCTGATACAAATGCCCGTTATTATCACCGCAAGTACAAGGGAAAGAACGATAGACATATAAACGATTACCGCTCTCTTTGTCGTCGGAGAAAGTTTCTTTTCGCGGACGGCTACTTCGCTTACTTGCGCTGCGTCCTTTTTCTCCTCGCGACGAACGATATCGTGCATCTTGGCGTCCGAATGTTGCTCTGTCGCCTTGACGCGCTCGGGTGCGGGTACGGCCTTCGCCTCTTCGGGCGGGGCAGTACGTTCCACCGCAGCCGATGTCGGCTTCTCGGTGTATGAGCGCATGGTAAGAAGATCTTCGTTAATCTCTCTTTCGGTCATTACCTCAGATCTCGGCTCCGTATCGGCAAAACCGCCGTAACGTTCCTTTTCATTCTCGATTTGTCGTTTGATCGTTATCATTCTATTTTCCCACCTTACGGTTTATTACAATTTTTCCGCAACTCGGAGTGACGCGCTCTTGCTTCTCGGGTTTCTGTCCGTCTCCTCTTTCGTCGCTTTCTTTTCCGTTTTAATTACCCTTATCTCCGCCTTGTGTCCGCAAACACACACAGGAAGAGATTTATCGCATATACAGTCGGCAGCCATTTCGCGCATTGCGTTTTTTACCGCTTTATCCTCCAATGAGTGAAAGGTTAACACGCACAGCCTGCCGCCTCGGACAAGCCTTCGCGCTATGTCCTTAACCGCCGTCTCCAATCCGCCGAGTTCGTCGTTAACCTCGATACGCAGCGCCTGGAAGGTCTTTTTCGCGGGGTGCCCGCCCTTTCGGTACGGCACGCTTTCGGATATTATCTTCGCAAGCCGTCCCGTCGTTTCTATCGGCTCGATAGCCCGCTCTCTGACGATGTTTTCGACTATCTTCTTTGCGTAACTCTCCTCGCCGTACTCATACAGTATTTTCATGAGCCTGAGCGGCGAGTATTCGTTTACTACGTCTCTCGCGGTGAGTTCGCTGCGCCTGTCCATACGCATGTCCAGCTCGGCGTCGTAGCGATAGGAAAATCCGCGTTCGGCTTCGTCAAATTGGTGAGAGGAAACTCCGAGGTCGAGCACTGCTCCGTCTATCTCCTCTATGCCGCGCTTGTCCGCGATTGCGGTGAAACGCTTGAAGTTATCCCGAACGAGTTCGTACCTTCCCAAGAAACCTTCGGAACGGAAGAGTGCGTCGGCATATTCAATGGCGTCTCCGTCGACGTCCGTCGCTATTACGCGCCCGCCCCTCTTCATGATCTCGAGGGAGTGTCCGCCGCCGCCCAACGTGCCGTCGAAATAAATTCCGTCGCGCTTTACACAGAGAAGATCAAGCACTTCATTAAGCATTACGGAATCGTGGTAGAACATCAGCTCTTTGCCTTTGCGGCGCTCTTGAAACTCTCTTCGAGGTCGATCGACTTGTCGTAATCCTCCCAGACTTCTTCAGCCCAGAGTTCGACGTGATTACGCATGCCGATAGTAACTACATTCTTGACAATCTTCGCTTTCTCGACGAGATAGGGCGGCAGAGCAATTCTACCCTGCTTGTCCTCTTCGATGAAATCGCCGAGCGAGAATATCTTTCTCATGGAATCGAGACGGGGGTCGTCGGCAAAACCGCTTACATCGCCGTAGCTTTCGCTGAGTATTCTCTCCGCCTCGTCTTTCGGGAAAATGTTTAAGCAACCGTTCTTTCCCACGGTCACATATGGAGTGGAGCCGAGACTGTCCTTGAATTTTACTGGTATTCTTATTCTGCCCTTGTCGTCTATCTGATGATAGCTTCTTCCTGTTAAAAACACCGCGGACTCCCTCCTTTCATAAATTTTCTTCATTCTACCATAGATTATAACCCTTGTCAACCCCTTTTGACCATTTTTTTCCAATTTTTTTCAGATTTGCCCCAAACGCATAGAAAAAACCGAGTTTGTAACCCGGTCTTGTGTTTCGCGCCCTTTGGCGGCTGTATTTCACCCGTTAATTATCCGCTTGTTCTTCCCTTACCACCGAGAAGGTCACCTTACCGTTTTCGGCGGCTTCGCACTTAACCCGAAGGCTGCGGCCGATGAAGTACGTCTCCCCCTCCGCTTTCATGATGTGGAGTTTATCGTTATACTCCGCCGCTCTGCCCAAGGTTTCCCGCCTGACTAATCCCTCGATGGAATTGGGGAGTTCGACGAACACGCCCCATTCCGTAACGGAGGACACAGCCGCGTCGAAGGTCTCGCCTATATGCGCGCGCATATACTCGGCTTTCTTGATATCGTCCGCGCGTCTCTCCGCCGTAAGCGCGACCTGCTCGCGAGCGGTACTCTGCGCCGCCGAGGCTACAACCGTCTTGGCGTATTTCTTGATATATTCCCCGCCGTGAGCGAGATAGTCGGAGATAATTCTGTGTATCTGCAAGTCGGGATAACGGCGAATGGGCGACGTGAAGTGGCAATAGTGCTTGAGCGCAAGCCCGAAGTGACCGATGTCCTTGGTCTTATAGACCGCTTTCGCCATTGCCCTCAATCCCACGCGGGCGACGGCTCGCTCGTTCGGCGTGCCCTTGACCCGTTCGAGAAGTTGGGCGTACTCCATCGGTCCGCCCCCGCTGAAACTGATCCCGAGGCTTTCGAGATAGTCTATAAACGCAAGCTCCTTCTCGGAAGGAGGCGTTTCGTGCACGCGGTATACGAAGGGCGCCTTGAACTTGTCGAACATTGCCGCGATACTCTCGTTAGCAGCGAGCATAAACTCCTCGACGACCATGTGGCTGATTTTATGTTCGTATAATTCCACGCCCACGCACACGCCATCGTCGGAAAGTATGATCTTGCTTTCGGGGATGTCGAAGTCTATGCTGCCGCGAGCTTTGCGCTTTTTGTTAAGCAAGACGGCAAGCTCCTTCGCAAGGTCGAGCATTTCGCACACGTCGGCGTTTTCCGCACGTTCTTTCTCGTCTCCCTCGAGTATGGCGGCGACATTGTCGTAATTCATGCGACGGCGGGTGTTTATTAACCCTTTTGTTACGCGGGATTTAATAATACTTCCGCTCTCGTCTATCTCCATGATGCAGGAGAGCGTGAGCCTGTCCGTGCGTGGATTAAGCGAACATATGCCGTTGGACAGTTCGCGGGGCAGCATGGGAAAGACGAAGCCGGGAAAATAAACGCTGGTAGCGCGGCGGAACGCCTCTTTATCTATCACGCCGTTCTCCTTGACATAGTGCGAGACGTCGGCTATATGCACGGAGAGTATATATTTCCGACCTTCCTTGCGAACGCTTATTGCGTCGTCGAGGTCTTTGGCGTCGATGCCGTCGACGGTAACCACGACGTCGCCGCGGAAGTCCTCCCTCCCCGCCTTATCCTCTTCGGTAACTTCGAAGCCTACGCTTCTTGCCACCGCTTCCACCTCGGGCGGAAACTCCTCGGTCAGCCCATATGCCCGCGCGACCGAGAGCATATCGACGCTCTTTTTATTAGGCTCGCCGAGCACCTCGATCAAGTCCCCGTATAACGCGTCGCCCATTCTCTCATAGGGCACGCCGACGACCTTATAACCGGGCTTGGGTTTGAGGGAACGCTTGTTATCTATGTGGAAGAGGCGGCAAACCTTTCCGTCGTCGGGGACGATCACAGGCTCGCCGCTTTTGCTCTCGGCGTATGTGCCGACAACATATACCGTCGTCTGGGATATAACGTCGAGGACGAACGCCTCGGCTTTGCCGTTGATTCCCGTGCGTATTTCGGCGGTAACGCGGTCTCCGTTGAGTGCGCCGCCCATGCCGACGGGCGGAATAAAATAGTCCTCGCCCCCGCTGTCGGGAGTAAGGAAGGCATAACCTTTGCCCGTACCGCGGAATGTACCGACGACGGTTACGGGCTGCGCGCTTACGCCGCTATGGAACGCGACTGTTTTTTTCGACCGCCGCGAAGATTTTTCTTTGTTTTTCCTCATAATGCTAAATAAAAGGGCAACGGTGATTACCGCTGCCCCGACTATTTTCTTTTTTCACACGCCCGATTTATCGATAGCCAAAAGAACGAAGAACACAACCGCAAGCACAGCCATCGTTATGGAGATGATTATCGTCGCCATCTTCATGATGCCCTCCGTCGATTTCTTCTTGTTCTTGGTATAATAAGTCTCGGTATTATCTATCGCGCTGATACCCGTAGTATTGGCGGGCTGAAAGAATATCGTCACGATCAGCGCCACGGCAAGTACCGCTTCCGCTATCAATATTACTGTTCTGATAATGTTATAAACGTTCATTTCAAACCTCTGCTTAATTTCAACTGAATGATTATAACACAGAATTCGGCGAGTTGCAAGCGTTAGAGGCGGAATATATTAAAATTTTTGCAAAGAAGTTCCCAAAATACTTGCTGCGGTTTTAAGCAGTGCGATTTCTTCGGGAGATATTGTCGATTTGCCCGTGATATACAACGCGCCGAAAACGTCGCCGTCTCCCGCGACAGGCTCGGCGAGGAGCGCGGTCGGCTCGGCAAAACGTACGTCGAATCCATCCGCCTCGTTTACATCGCAAATCGAATAGTCCTTTCGCGCGAGAATGTGCTTCCTGACTATTTCGGGTATCTCCTTGCCTATGAACATACCCTTTGCCTGTCCGCTCCCGCCTAACCATTTTTCGAGGTTGGAGACCAGCACGCTACCCGATATGTTTTCGGAGAGTATGCGGATCGCATTGAAGGACAACTCTTCGAGAGTGAGCGTCATATCCATTTTCTTCAATATTATTTCGCCGTTGTCGAGGCAGGATATTTCCATGGGATCTCCGAGGGATATCCTGTGCAACTTTCTGTACTCGCGGGGAATTACCACCCTGCCGAGACCGTCCACTTTTCTTATTATTCCGTTCGTTTTCATACGATTATTATGGCGCAAAATGTCGTATTTATGCGCACTGTCCCCCTTCCCGCTTGACAGGGCGCGGACGGCGGGCGTATAATCATATGCGTATGGAACGGAACGCGACGATATACATCAGGGACGAAGAGGACGGCGAGCCCATCTTCGTTTCCGAGAGCACGGTTTCCCGAGTCGGGAACAGCCTGAATATTTCCTACGCCATGAGCGGCGACGCTTATGTTATAGGCGTGTCGGACGGTATCGTCTCCATCTCCAAGAAGGGCAAAGAGGAGTACGCGCTCATGCTTTGCGAGGGTAACGAACGCTCCCTCGACATAGGCACGCCTTTCGGAGTTATGCGCATGAAGGTCACCCCCTCCCTCGTGCATTTTGCCGAGAGTGAGGAGGATATCGATATTAAGCTGATATACGACATTTTCGCGGGCAAAGATAATTCGCAGACCTTCAAGCTGTTTATCAGGTGCAAATATCGCGACTGATACCGAGGCTTATATGAACAGAACGGACAGAGAAATTACGGACAAACGGGAAATCATCGACATTCTCAAGCGGTGCGATACTATCCGTATCGGTTTAAGCGGCGGCGAGTGCCCGTATGTCGTCCCCCTCTCTTTCGGCGCGGACTTCGGCGGAGAACTGCCCGTGTTGTATATTCACGGCGCGGAGAGAGGGCTTAAAACCGACCTTATCGCGAAGGATCCGAGCGTCTGCGTCGAAGCGGATATTTTTTACAAGGTCGAAGAGACGCGCACGGGCATTACGGCGAGATACGAGAGCGTAATCGGCTTCGGTAAAATCGAGAAAGCAAAGGGCGACGAAAAGCTGCGCGGTCTATCCCTCATACTCGAACATTACAGTCGCTCCGACTTCCCGCTCGGCAGGTGCGGCTATCTCGACCGTACCGCAGTGTATAAGATCACCTTGCATTCCGTCACGGGAAAGAAAAACCTGCCGATAGATTAACCCGATCATACTATTACACACATAATACCGAAAAGAACGCTGTTAACGAGCGTTCCTTTTTTGTTTACAGAAATTATATGCGCGGATATTTGTTGTCAGGCTTGGGGCGATATGTATATATCTTAACGTAATCGAGAGGATCGAAGCAATACATCTCCATCAGGCGGAGGAATATGCCCGAACACGCGCGGGTATCATAGAGCGCGTTGTGGTGCTCGGTCAGTTCCACGCCGAGGTGCCGCGAGAAGTTGGACAGTACCAGATCCCCCTTGACATTGGCGAAGTTGTAATGAATACGCCGACCGAGGTCCACGGTGCAAATGTAGCGTATTTGCGGGAGAGACAGTCCCCTGCTGATAAGCGCTTTGGCTATGACGGTGAGGTCGAACCTCGCGTTATGCGCTACAAATATCCGCGTATCGCAGTACCCGCGTATTCGCCCCCATATCTCCTCGAATTTAGGCGCGCCGACTACCATGTCGGGAGTTATGCGGTGAATGGAGACGTTAAAGTCGTCGAAGCGGTCCTCGGGGTCAACGAGTGTATACCACTCGTCCGTCACCGTATCGTCGGTAAGCAGTTGCACGCCTATTGAGCATATGCTGTCGTTTTTGGAGTTGGGCGTTTCCACATCAAGTACGAGATAGTCCATTTATTCGCCCTCTTTCGTCCATACAATCAGCACGATCAGCTCATACTTTCCGTCGCTCTCGGCGCCGCCGTCTATATCCCAGGCGGTCTTTTGTAAAAGTTCTTCCTTGGAAATAAAGGCTCCGTTTACCACTATCCCGACAAACACGTTATCGCCGCTGTCCATCGCGAGCTCGGCGAAATCGAACGCAGAGCCGTACTCCGCCTCTGTCGCGTCAAAGCCGTTGTAGTTATTCACAAAGGTCAGGCTGTACTTTTTAGCGTGACAGTCCGCAATAAGCGTCAGTGCGTCCTGCGGCATAACTTCGCTCGCAATGTCAAAGGTCACGCCGTTTCTGTGCCAGCCGTCTATCACGTAGCCCGTAACGGTTATTTGCGGCACGGACTTGCCCCAGCCCAACGATCTCGTCTCGGTCTTACCTGCGACATAGTAGGTCACGATGTACTCCGTGCGCTTGAAGTATGCGCGCAAAACCGTTCTCGGATCGTCGTCGAGTGTGGAGAACAGCTTATTCGGCTGCGTAGTATCGAACTCGTAACCATTCGGCAATCCGGCCAATATCGAGGACGGGTCGATATATACCGTGCTATCGACATAGCCGTATGCCTTGCTTGAGTATTGCGCATTCTTAAAGAAGTTGCCGTCCGCGCCTTCGAGATAAACCTCGATATCATACTCAACGTCTATGGGCTGCCAAACCGCAACGAGGTCGAGGCGGTATTCGCCCGCGCTTATCCGCTCGCCGCCGTCTATCAGCCACCTTCGGACAGTGTCGATCTCGTCCGATTTAATAACTATTTCGCCGTCCAAACTCCACCCGAGGAACCTGTTGGCGAAAGTGTCATCCAGATCGAGTTTGGCTCTGTCCGACAGCTCTATTGCATTACCGTACGTTATGTTGAAAGCGAATTCTCCGTCAAGACTTACCCGATAAGTATTCGGTTGCTGTGACCAATACGCGGTCAAAAATACGTCCGATTGCGGCATAGCGAAAGTACCCGTCGTGCTCTGGAAAGTCGCCGAGTTTGCGATACCTTGCCAACGGTCAAACTCGTAACCCGCTTTATACGGCGGATCCAGTTCTATAGTCTGTCCCCACCGCGCCGTGAACGTTATGCGGTCCTCGTCGATATTCAGCGTATAGGAGTACCTGTCGCGACGGAAATAGTAGTTAAGCTCATAGCTCGCTCCCCGCGACAGAACGACCTCGAAGGGGCTGTTAGCCGCTTCCCCGCTGCCACTCTCGTCGAAATAATACCCGTCGAACTTGGAACCGAACTTGCGCGAGTCTATCTTAACCGTCTCGCCGTCCACGCCGTAAGCCGTATAGCCGCCGACCTGATTATCCCCTCCGCGAACAAAGGTGCCGTCCGCCTGTTCGATGTTATAGTTTACGTCGAACTTTATCGCTTCTGAAGGTCGGACAAAACGCGCCGTTGCCGTCTTGTTATCCGCATACTCCCATATCGAGTAAGGCAGCAGCCTCGTGTCGTCGATGTACCAGCCGACAAAGGCATTGTCGGAGGTCGGTGCGGGCGGAAGGTTTATCTCCTCGCCGTAGTAGACGGTAACTTGCTGCGTGCTGCCGTTGTTATCAAGCG
>CANPYH010000007.1 GCA_947588325.1 uncultured Clostridia bacterium | reverse complement strand
AAGATATCCACTTCCCCGTCCGTGTCCTGCCAGATCTCGGGACCCGTCGTTCGGCGGTGAATTTCGGGGTTGGCGGGGTTGACGAACTGCCCGGGTATGAAGCTGTTCGGGATCTCCTTTGCGAGTTCGTCCGCCTTTGCGATCGCACCCTTCATGCCCTTCGCGCCATCGGTCAGTACCAACTCCGCCCCATAGGCTTTGAGCAGGTTGCGGCGCTCCACGCTCATGGTCTCGGGCATGGTAAGCACTACCCTGTACCCTTTCGCGGCGGCGACGGCGGCAAGACCTATGCCCGTGTTACCGCTCGTCGGCTCGATTATTACCGAGCCTTCGCGAAGTAAGCCCTTCTTCTCGGCGTCCTCGATCATGGCGTTCGCAACTCTGTCCTTCACGCTCCCCGCGGGGTTGAAGTATTCGAGTTTAGCCGCTATCCGCGCCGAAAGTCCGTGCGCCTTCTCGTAGTTTTTCAGCTCCATCAGCGGAGTTCCGCCGATTAAATCGGTCATCTTTTCATATATTTTCATTTTTATCTCCTTGCGATATGTCTTGATTTCTTTGCGGCATGTCGCTATAAAACCTACAATTCCTACTTGTTTAGTCAGAATTATAGCAGTGCCGCGTCCGATTGTCAAGCAAAAACACAAATATTTATAAAAATTTTTAGTTTTTATGAAAGTGTTTGCGGGGGAAACCCCCTTTGTGTACAAAGTGGGTTTCCCCCGCCCCCCCCTTCCCCTAAAAACTTAAAAAACTTTTTTTATTTTTTAGTTATGGAGTTGTGCACTCTTAAATAACTAAATTTTTATGATGCTTTACAATCCCCTCAGTCTGCCTGACGGCAGACAGCCCCCCTCGACTTCGGGCGGCCCACAACTTGTACCTGACTTCACAGATGAAATGTTACTTATCTTGTTTCATTACAAAAGGTGTTGTTTCTTGCATCGGCAGCGACTGACCCGTGTGGCCGCCCTTAGTAAGGGGGGGGGCTGGCGCAACTTGTTGCGCCTGAGGGGATTGTAAAGTTTTTAGCAAGAATAGTAACATATCCCACGATAAGCGATAACTATCCCATCTAACCACCCCTTATAAATGTAAAACACCCTGTTGTTACACAGAGTGTTTTATTGCTTAAAATCTTGTTTAGTGGCTTAAATTAAGATTGTGGAAGCACTATTCCATATTCGGTACACTTCTCCCCAATCAATCTCGTCATATTTGTTATGCGCTCATTTATCCACTTTTTGAGATAATCCACGGAGCCCTTGTGCGTGCCGGGGTAGGCTTCGGGGGTCTGCTGACCCTCTTGTCCGCCCAAGCATTGAGGCCACGTTTTAAAGTTCCTGTCAAACGCCTCTTTATAGTTAGTAGAGAAGTCGTCTATCATTTGTATAACGCCTGTGAATGCGCCCGCCTTTTCGAGCATATCCCACTTGGCTTGTACGCTTGCCCAGAACCAATTTTGCTCCACAAGCAATGCCAGCCAAGGGTTTGGATCAACTCGTCCGCCATTATGCCAAAGCGAACCTGTGCTCTGGAATTTGTCTGTTTCCCGAATGGCGTTACCCACGGCGGAGTCGAAGTCCCAAGGCGCGGTAAATGTCAACTTCTTGTTGCCCGTCTCGCTCATATCGAGGGACAGAAGGAAGCTCGACCAGCTGATATCCATATCGAGAAGGAGTTCCTGCTCGATAAACATATCGACAAGAGAGCGGATATCTATAACGTTCTCGATCGCCTCGCGCGCGCTCTTTATGCTTACGTCCTTGTATTTCTCGCCCGTTTCGGGATTGAGAGCATAGAAGGGCTGACCTGACGTCTGCTTGGACTTTTTCACGGCGTCGCGGACTATGTCCCAAATCGACTGCACGCATCTCTGCAAATAGTCCCTTCGTCCATTGCCATATTGCTTATAATACAAGTCGCTGCTGATCGTGTATCCGTTCTGACCAAAGCCCATGTCATTGTTTATCGTGAAAGTCTCCTCAGGCTTTTCGTTTATATAATAGCCGTCGTACTCGAAGAAATAACCGGTATGTACGTCGCTCAGCTCTGCTTCGGTCTTACCAACGCTATCCTTGTCCTCGGGATCAAGAGGTTCGGCTATATTCACGCGGTCGCTCTTGACTTCCTGCTGTTCGGCAAGTACATAGAGCCCGTTATAGTTGCCGTTAAGATATACTTCGACATAACGATAGTCGGTGCAATAATATCCGTCGCTTTCGAGTATGGTATTGCCGAAGTAGTCAGCAACGGAGTTACGCATCATCGAGCTGTCTTTATACTCGGCAAGAAGCACCCAACTCTTGAATTTTTGTTTGCCGTTGCCCAGCCCGCACATTTTCTGCTTTTCGTTGAATTTAATGCGTATGGGGCGTTTGGGATACTGCGAAGAATAGTTGCCGCGAATCTTTACCTTGGCATTATATTCCGAATCGTCGTTATCGTTTTCAAGCGTAAGGTTATTTGCGGGGGTTGTCGTGTCCGTTACGGTTACATTCGCTTTAACATAGTCCCATTCCGCAACGTCTTTGCTCAACCCCTTATTATTTCCAAGGAAAAGACTCTGATCGTCAAGCGCCATTCCGTCCTTGGTATTGATATCTATACGAGGAAGCCCCTCTTTGAAATACTCATGCAACTTGATCTCTTGGAAATCGGTTATAGGCTCGGGGGAACTCTTTTCGTAAGTTATATCGCCTACCGTGCTGGTAATCTTGACGGTCGCAATGCCCCAATGGGGGCTTCCTCCCGTGCTGATTATCTCGTATCTGTTCCCATTCCAGACGATGGATTGAGCGTATCCCTCGTTCGCTTGCGTCATTACACTGACGTTATGTTTAGCCGCGCTCCCGTCTACCTTTATATCACCTGTTTGACCTGCGATATAGAAATGCGGATACAAGATATTATCCGTCTCTGTCGCCCAGGATATGTCGGCAGTAAGCTCGAAGGTCTCTTGCGCGATATCCACCTTTGCGTCTGTTATAACGTCTTCGCGGTGTGCGTTGTGGTCGCCTTCGAAATCGAGGTAGAGCTTCTTGATTTCCTCGCCCGAGAAATATCCTTTAACCTCTCCGCCTATTATGTAGGTAGGCTTGCCGCCGTCGCCCTGTTTAAGCCCGACATACCCGGCGGTAACGTCCTTTTGCGCGGTGGAAACGGTCACGGCAACGTTCTCGTCGATAGTGACGGTGCACTTGCCTTCGCTCGCCCGAGCGCTCTGTGTGCCGTTCTGCCCGACCACCATCGCGCCCGTGACGTAGAGGTTATCCTTATTGCTCACAATCGTCAATTTCGTGCCCTTGGCAACCACGTCGGGCAGCTCGCTCATCCCCTCCACGGCGAAGTCGGGTTCGCCCTCATACTCCCAGGTGATCGCGCAAGGCTCGGCAAAAGGCTCGGTTATGCGCTCCGTCGTGACGACAATGGTCGAATCCTCGGTTATCTTCACAGCGCACTTACCCTCGTCTACCGACTTCTCTCCGCCGTTTACCGTCACTTTGATAAGGTTGGCGTAGTATTCGGGTTTAATCGTCAATATCGTGTCCTCATACACTTTGTCGGGCAATGAGTCATACCCGTCCACAGTGAACTCGGGTAACTCGGTATTATATTGCCAGGTCAGGGTGTATGCCTTGGGCGGAACCTCGGGCGGCTCGGGATTTATCGGATCACACGCCGCAAACAAAAAAGACAGCGAAAGCACAGCCGCAAGGGCAACCGCAAAAAACGCCGTCATTACTCGTCTCTTCTTCATACCTCATTTTCCTCACAATTTTTTTCACCAACACCGCGCCCCCTACAGCGCGGACGCGTCCGCCTCTCGGCAAAAACGCGTATGATGTAAGGTAAATATATCACAAAAATAACGGCTCGTCAATATAGTTTGTAAAAAAATCCGTCTCGGCAGGTCGCCAAAACGGAGAATCGGTCTATTTTTGCCCTATTTTTGCGCAAAGGTCGCGCTCCTGTCCGATTACTCCCCACTCAATTTCGTGATCTCGGTCAAGCCGCTCACCCCCTACTCGTCGTCCCACAGCGAGTTGCGGGAGGTATCGAATATGGCGCGCTTGATATTCTTGCCCGCTATGTGCCCCGAGTCCTCGTCCAATTGCCTTATAAGCCGCTTCATATACTCGCGGTTGGTGACGTGGTTTACGGGGCAGGGATTCTTGACCGTCGGGATATTCTCGTCCTTACACAGCGCCGCTATATCCTTCTCGTCGGCGTATATCAAGGGGCGAATGAGGGTAACGCCCGAGCGCGGCATATAGCTTACGGGCTTGAAAGTGTTAAGCCTGCCCTCGTACAGCAGCGACATCAGGAGGGTTTCGGCTACGTCGTCGGCGTGGTGACCGAGGGCGAGTTTGTTATATCCCTCCCGAGATATTACGCCGTTAAGCGCGCCGCGGCGCATTTTCGCGCACAGCGAGCAGGGGTTCTTCTCCTTGCGCTCGTTGAAGATTATCTCGTATAAGTCCGTCTTTTCGACGATATATTTAACCCCGAGGCTCTCGCAAAACCCGCGCATTACCGAGTAGTCCGCGCCCGCGCCCATATCTACCGTCACCGCCATAAGCTCGAATGCGGCGGGAGAAAAGCGGCGAAATGCGGCAAGCGCGGCGAGAAGAACGGAGGAGTCCTTTCCGCCCGAAAGCCCGACGGCTATTTTGTCGCCGTCCGCAATCATTTTATGCTCCTCCACCGCCCTTCGGAGAGGAGATAATATCTGCTGCATTTTCATACCGTCAACTCTTTTTTGCCGTCAATTCTTGCGGTTCTTCGCCCACTCCTTCATGCGCGTCTCGGTGTCCAATATGCGCTTTCTTATTCTGTAACTGTGCGGAGTAACCTCGAGAAGTTCGTCGTCTGCCAAAAACTCTATCGCCTGTTCGAGGGAAAGCTGCTTGCAAGGGACCAGCCGCAAAGCGTCGTCGGATGCGGAGGATCGTGTGTTGGTCAGTTGCTTGCGCTTGCACACGTTGACGACTATGTCGTCGCCGCGCGGAGACTCCCCGACTACCATCCCCTGATACACGGGCACTCCCGCGCCGATAAAGAGCGGGCCGCGCTCCTGTGCGTTGAACAGTCCGTATGTTATGGACTCGCCTGTCTCGTGCGCGATTAGCGATCCGACGGAGCGGCGGTTAATCTCACCGCGGTAGGCGTCGTATTTATCGAACACCGCGTTCATTATCCCCTCGCCCTTGGTATCTGTCAGGAACTCCGACTTATAGCCGAACAGCCCGCGCGAGGGCACGGAAAATTCCAGCCGCATTCTCGAGCCTTTGGGCGTCATGGACACAAGCTCGCCCTTGCGCTGACCCATTTTCTCCATGACTATTCCCACGCTCTCCTCGGGAACGTCGGCGACCAGCCTGTCTATCGGTTCGCACTTTACGCCGTCGATCTCCTTAATCACCACTTTGGGCATGGAGACCTGAAACTCGTATCCCTCTCGGCGCATATTCTCTATCAGTATGGAGAGGTGCATTTCCCCTCTTCCGCACACCACGAAGGAATCTGCGGAGTCGCCGTCGCTGACGCGGAGGGACACGTCCTTAACCGCCTCTTTATACAGTCTTGCGCGAAGGTGGCGGGAAGTGACGAACTTGCCCTCCTTGCCCGCGAACGGCGAGTTATTGACCATGAATGTCATTTCCACGCCCGGTTCGCTTATTTTTGGGAACTCGATGGGATCGGGAGCGTCGGGGTCGCAAAGCGTATCGCCTATCGTCACGCCCTCCACGCCCGCAACGCAAACTATGTCGCCCACCGTCGCCGACTCCACCGCTATGCGGTTAAGCCCCTCGAACTGGTATATGTTCGAGACTTTGGCGCGTATGGGCTCGCGCTCCTCGTGATAGTTGACCAGCACGACCTGCTGACCCTGTTTAAGCACGCCGCTCTCCACCCTGCCTATGCCTATACTGCCGACGTAATCGGAGTAGTCGAGGGCGGAAACGAGCATACGCACGGGCGCGGTCTCGTCGCCTTCGGGCGGGGGTATGTGCGCGATTATCGCGTCGAGCAGCGGAGCAAGGTCGTCGCCGCGGGAGTCGGGATCGAGGGAAGCCGTGCCCGTACGCGCGCTGCAATACACAATGGGGCTGTCAAGCTGTTCGTCCGTGGCGTTTAAGTCCATAAACAGCTCGAGTACTTCGTCCACCACCTCTTTCGGACGGGCGTCGGGGCGGTCCATCTTGTTAATAACCACCACGACCGAAAGCCCGAGCGCGAGGGCGTGTTCGAGTACGAAGCGGGTCTGCGGCATAGTCCCCTCGAAGGAATCGACGAGTAGCACGACTCCGTTTACCATTTTGAGTATGCGCTCCACCTCGCCGCCGAAATCCGCGTGCCCCGGGGTGTCCACGACGTTTATTTTATAGTCCTTATAGTGAATGGATGTGTTTTTCGCGAGTATGGTTATTCCGCGCTCCCTCTCGAGGTCGTTTGAGTCCATGACCCGCTCCGCCACCGATTGGTTGGAGCGGAAGGCTCCGCCCTGTTTGAGCATCTGATCTACCAGCGTCGTCTTGCCGTGATCGACGTGCGCTATTATCGCGACGTTTCGTATTTTTTCGTTTATCATAATCTCTGTTTCTGCCTGCGAATGACTTTATTTGATTTTTCGCGCGGCTGTTATTACAGCTCGCCAAGCTCAATGGGATCGCGGATAAACCGCGTCGCTCCCTGCTCTCTTAAATACTCCTCTGTGCGGAAGCCCCAGGTGACGGCGGCTATGTCTATACCCGCCGCCTTCGCCATCATTATATCCGTCTCGCCGTCGCCCACCATCACGCAGTCCGACCTATCCGAGCCGAGCGCGTCCATCGCCGCGAAGAGCATATCGGGAGCGGGCTTTTTGGGCACCTTCTCCGTCACTCCGACATATACGGATATCTGCGGCGCGAAGAACTTCTTGCACAATATCTGCACGGCGGCGTCGCCCTTGTTGGAGACTATCGCCATCTTCTTCCCGCGCTCATGCAGCCGCGCTATGCTTTCGAGTATGCCGCGGTACGGCTTAGTGTTATCCTCGAGGTGCTTGGAGTAATACTCGGTAAAGTGCTTCATGCCCTCTCTCGCAAGCTCTTTATCCCCGCCGCATGCCCGCTCCATGAGGAGTATATATCCGTCGCCGACATACGAGCGAACCTGCTCGATAGTGCGGGGAGCGCAGCCCACCTGTTTCAGTCCGTAGTTCACCGCATTGGTGAGGTCTGTCAGCGTGTCGAGAAGTGTGCCGTCCAAATCGAATATGATAGTACTCATCATCTGTCCTCCCTGCCGAGTAGGTCTTTAAGGAATGCGCCCGTGTACGACCTTTCGCAGCGGGCTATCTGCTCGGGAGTTCCCGCCGCAACGATAGTACCGCCCTTGTCGCCGCCCTCGGGCCCGACGTCGATTATCCAGTCCGCCGTCTTGATAACGTCGAGGTTGTGCTCGATAACCACAACGGTATTCCCCCCGCTGACAAGGCGGGAGAGTATGGCGATTAGCTTCTCCACGTCCGCGCTGTGCAGTCCCGTCGTCGGTTCGTCGAGGACGTACAGCGTTTTAGAGGTTGAGCGGCGGGCAAGCTCGGTGGCGAGTTTGACGCGTTGCGCCTCCCCGCCCGACAACGTTGTCGCCGACTGACCGAGTTTGACGTAACCCAAACCCACGTCATAGAGCGTTTTGAGTTTAGTGTATATCCCCGGCATATTCTCGAAGAAGGAACAGCCCTCTTCCACCGTCATCTCCAATACGTCATAGATATTCTTACCCTTATACGAGACCTGCAAAGTCTCCCTGTTATACCGCTTTCCGCCGCACACTTCGCAGGGCACGAACACGTCCTGCAGGAAGTGCATTTCTATGCGGCGTATTCCGTCGCCCTCGCAGGCTTCGCACCTGCCGCCCTTGACGTTGAAGGAGAACCGACCCGCACCGTACCCGCGCTCCTGTGCGTCGGGAGTTTTGGCGAACAGCTCGCGTATTTGCGTAAACGCGCCCGTGTATGTCGCGGGGTTGGATCTCGGCGTTCTACCGATGGGCGACTGGTCGATACATATAACGCTGTCTATGTTCTCCACGCCCTCGATTTTATCGTACTTGCCCTCGAGAAGGCGTGAGCCGTTTACGCGGTTGCTTGCCGCGGGGTATAATATCTGATTGACAATCGAGCTTTTTCCGCTCCCGCTGACGCCCGTCACCGCCGTTATTACGCCGAGGGGAATCTCCACCGTTATGTTTTTCAGGTTGTTCTGCTTCGCACCTGTTATCTTTATAGACCTGTCCCAGGACCTGCGCTCGGCGGGAATGGCTATCTTCTTTCTTCCCGCAAGGTAGTCGCCCGTCAGCGACTTCTCGCACTTCGCCACTTCGTCGGGAGTTCCCGCGACGATGACTTCGCCGCCGTGTATGCCCGCGCCCGGTCCTATGTCCACGAGGAAGTCGGCGGAGCGCATAGTCTCTTCGTCGTGCTCCACGACTATCAGGGTGTTACCGAGATCGCGGAGGCTTTTAAGCGTCGCTATCAGCTTCCTGTTATCGCGCTGGTGCAGACCTATAGACGGCTCGTCGAGGATATACACAACCCCCGTCAGCCCGCTGCCTATCTGCGTTGCCAGCCTGATACGCTGCGCCTCTCCCCCCGAGAGAGTGTTCGCTCCCCGCGCGAGAGTGAGGTATTCCAGCCCGACGTTGCGGAGGAAGTTAAGTCGCGCTTTGACCTCTTTGAGTATGGGCGCGGCTATTATCGCCTGCGAATATCCCAAAGTCAACCCCTCCAAAAAGCCGATAAGGTCGACAATCTGCATCGAACACAGCTCGTATATGTCCTTCCCTCCTATTTTGACGGACAGAGCTTCGGGTTTCAGCCTCTTACCGCCGCAGGTGCCGCAGGGCAGGTCGCGGAGGTACTTCTCTATCTCCCTCTTCGCCGATTCGCTCGCCGAGGTGCGGTAGCGGCGTTCGAGATTGGTCACTACCCCCTCATACTTGCGCTTATACGAGTATGTGAAGTTCTCGCTGGACAGCGACATCTTAATCTCGGTGTCGTCGCCGTAGAGGAGTATGTGCTTAATTTTTTCGGGCAGGTCGCGGAAGGGCACGTCGAGGGAGAAGCCGTACTTATCGGACAGGGCGGAGAACATCTGCAACGTGGTCTTTGCCGAGTCGAAGTTCCAACCCGTAACCGTTATTGCCCCCTCGCGGAGCGACTTACTCCCGTCGCCGTATATGAGGCTGGGGTCTATTACCTGCTTAAAGCCCAATCCGCCGCACTCGGGGCAGGCTCCGAAAGGAGAGTTGAAGGAGAACAGCTTGGGCTCTATGTCGGGGAGGGATACGCCGCAATCGGCGCAGGCGTATTTGGTGTTATAAAGCGTTTCGGTGCCGTCCACGTCCACGATGACAATGCCGTCGGCGATTTTGAGCGCGGTCTCGACGGAGTCGGTCAGCCGCTTTTCTATCTCCAGCTTGTCCTCTTTGATAACCAGCCTGTCCACGCACACGCTTATTGTGTGCTTAACCTGCTTATCCAGCTCGATATTGTCCTCGCCGAGCATATAAGTCTCGCCGTCGATCTTAACCCGCGCAAACCCCTGCTTCTGAAAGGAAGCAAGCTCTTTTTTATACTCCCCCTTCTTTCCCCGCGCTATGGGCGCAAGCACTATAAGTCGGGTGCCCGCGGGCAGGGAGAGTACGGAGTCTATTATCTGGTCTATCGATTGCTGGGTTACGGGCTTGCCGCACTTGGGGCAGTACACGTCCCCCGCCTTGGCGAAGAGGAGACGGAGATAGTCGTATATCTCGGTAACGGTGCCGACGGTGGATCTCGGGTTGTGCGATGTCGTCTTTTGGTCAATGGATATTGCGGGAGAAAGCCCGTCTATCGAGTCGATATCGGGCTTGTTTATCTGACCGAGGAACATACGGGCGTAAGAGGACAGGCTCTCGACGTACCTGCGCTTACCCTCGGCGTATATGGTATCGAACGCCAGCGAGCTTTTCCCGCTGCCCGAAATACCCGTCAGCACCGTGAGGGTGTCATGGGGTATGTCAAGGTCGATATTTTTCAGGTTGTTTTCGCGCGCTCCGCGTATTTTTATATACTTCATAATATTTGCCTCTCGGTCCGTTTACACACTCCCGAGCCAACTTTTATTATAACATTAAACTCCCTTACTCGCAAGAAAATAAGCGCAGGAAAACGAAAAAAATCGGCGAGTAGCGCAAGTGACGGGCGCCGTCGCTTGACAGTCGCTCGGCGGCTTGATATAATTTGCGTATGAAAAAGCCGGTTATTACCAAAGAGCAAGCGCTCGAACTTAAGAAAACCTATCCTACTCCCTTCCACATCTACGACGAAAAGGGCATTGTGGAGAACGCAGAAGAACTGATCTCCTCATTCTCCTGGTGCAAGGGGTTCAAGGAGCACTTCGCCGTCAAAGCCACGCCTAACCCGACGATTATGAAAATACTCCACAATCTCGGTTGCGGAATGGACTGCTCGTCCATGACCGAGCTTATGCTTTGCGAGAAGTGCGGGATTACGGGCGACGACATCATGTTCACGTCCAACGAGACCCCCGCCGAGGAGTACGCTTACGCCCTCCGTCTCGGCGCGACTATCACCCTCGACGACCTCACGCACGTCGATTTCCTCGCCTCTATAGCGGGCGGGAAACTCCCCGAGTGCGTCTCCCTCCGCTATAATAACGGCGTAAACTTCGCCGTCAATAACCAGATTATGGGCACGCCGCAGGACGCCAAATACGGTATGACCCGCGACCAGCTCGTCGAAGCAATCCGCAAGCTGCGGGACTACGGCGTAAAACGGTTCGGCTTGCACGCCTTCCTCGCATCGAACAACCTCGGCAACGACTACTACCCCACTCTCGCGGGGATACTCTTCCGCACTGCAAAGGAGCTTGCCGCCGAAACGGGCGCGGACTTCGCCTTTATCAACCTCTCGGGCGGCGTGGGCATTCCCTATCGTCCCGAGGACGAGAAGCCGAATATACCCGTCATAGCCGAGAGAGTGCGCCGAGAGTATGAGAGCGTGTTCGACGGGGATATGAAGCCGTCAATACGCACCGAACTCGGTCGGTATATGCTCGGGCCCTACGGCAACCTCATAACCACCGTACTCCACTTCAAGCACATATACAAGGAGTATGCGGGCGTGGACGCCTGCGCGGCTAACCTTATGCGCCCCGCCATGTACGGAGCATATCACCACATAACCGTGCTGGGTAAAGAGGACGCTCCCGCCACCGTCAAGTACGACGTGGTGGGCGGGCTGTGCGAGAATAACGACAAGTTCGCCGTGGATCGTATGCTCCCCGCTCTCGATATCGGCGACATACTCGCCATTCACGACACGGGCGCACACGGCTTCGCCATGGGTTATAACTACAACGGCCGTCTCCGCTCGGCAGAGCTGCTCCTTCGCAAGGACGGCACGGTTAAACTCATTCGCCGCGCCGAAACTCCCGACGACTACTTCGCCACCATGATTTTCGACTGATAAGTAACGCCAATACATAAGATACCCCGCAAGTCATGCTTACGGGGTATCTTTTTGCGCCGCTTATGAGGCTATCTTATGAGGTTAACGTTTTCGTTCGGGGGTTATAGCCCTCTGCGCTTATCCGTTTCGAGAGGGAGCGTACTTTTCGGGTCACGGCTTGCCGCCGCGCTGAGACGCTCGCTTACCTGAGTTTATTACCCGCCTCAGGAGGAAGCGCAGCTTATATGCCAGCACCGAGGACAGTATTATCTTGCAGAGGTCGATTACGAGGAAAGGCACCACGCACGCCATGAGCGCCGCGCCCACCGACGTTTTCATCCACAACACGAACCAGGCCGTGCCGAAGGTGTATAACACCGCCGTCCCCGCCGTCATAGCAAGCGGGTACACGGCAAGGTGTTTGTCGAACCTGTCCACAATCAGCCCTATAATAATCGCCATGGGGATATACCCGATTATGTATCCGCCCGTAGGTCCGGGTATGCGCGCCCAGCCGTTGGCATAGCCCGTGAATACGGGAACGCCCATCATGCCTAACGCTATAAACGCCGTGACCGCCGCAAGCCCGTGCTTCCAATCGAGTACGGAGCAGACTATGTATATGGCGAGGGTACCGAGGGATATGGGCACAGGCCCGATAGGTATGGTTATGGGCGAGAGTACGCATACAATCGCCGTGAGCAGCGCGGTGAACGCTATGCTCCTCGCCGATATCTTCAGCCCCCGCCTCGGCTTTGCTTCTGCGCCTTCCGCCTTTGCCTCCGTTTTGTCGGGTGCGTCTGCGGCGTTTGCTATATCCGCTTTCGCCGTGACGGCGGGATCGCCCGTATCTTTTATTTCGTCCGTATCTTTTATTTTGTCAATATCGCTCATATAGTTCTCGACTCCTCTCTCATACGGTTTTAACCGAAACTTCTCCAGCAGAGAATGTTACGGCCTGCCCGCCGACGTCTAATGTCAGCGAGCAGTCGTCGTTTATGCCTGACACCGTCGCCTCATACTCGCCGTTCACGAGGACAGTCTTGCCCAAAACGGAGGAGCGGCGGCGATACTCCTCGATAAATGAGGGCTTGGTTATCTCGCTCTCGAGGGCGGAAAGCCCGTTGAGTATCTCGGCGGCAAGGGCGTTTACGTCCATGCGCTTCCCCGTCTCATCCTCGACGCTGGTTGCGACCTGCGCCACGTCAGGCGGCAGGGTCGAGGACAGCACGTTCACGCCGATACCGATCACCGCGTAGTCGAGGGTGCCGCCCTCCATGCCGACGCCGCCCTCGGTCAGTATCCCGCATATTTTTTTGCCGTTAATTTGCAGGTCGTTCACCCACTTAACCGACACTTCCGCGCCCGACAGTTTTTCCACCGCCCGCGCCGTCGCTATGGCGGCATACGCCGTGATTCTTCCGCAATCGGCAACGGTAAGGCGGGGACGGATGACGGCGGAGAGGTACAGCCCCTTCGCTCTGGGGGAGCAAAAGCTACGGTTAATTCGTCCTCTCCCAGCCGTTTGCGACTGTGCGACGACGGCATAATTAGTTCTGCCCTCCGCCGCCCGCGCCTTGGCTACGTTGTTGGTCGAGTCCGTTTCTTTCAGCGCTTCCACCTCCCACTCCGATGTGAGATAGCGGTTAATGCCCACGCTGTCGGCAATACCCGAGGGCAGCAGCCTGTATCCGCGGTTGGGCGCGGCGTCTATCGCATAGCCGTCCTTTTCGAGGGAGCGGATGGTTTTCCACACGGCGGCGCGGGTCACGCCTAACTCTTCGGCAAGCTGTTCCCCCTTCGCCTCTCCCTCGTATAATCTCTTCAATATTTCCTCTTTGATTGCCATACAAGCGAAGTATACGGCAAAAAAGCGGGATTGTCAACCTAATTAGGGCGGCAAGGTTTACAATTTACAAAAATTTAACGAACTTTTTTCGGAAAACATCTTTATTTTTTCTTTACGCTGTGTTATAATGGGCGGGTATAGGAATAGAAAGAATGGAAGTCGAGGATAACAATCTCGTTAATAAGCTCATTCTTTTGTTTGTATTCGACAAAATGGGCATGCCCGTTACCGAAAAAACTCTGCTGGAAATGTGCGCAAGCCGCAACAATTGGGTCAACTACATGGAGAGCATCGAGTGTCTTAGCGAGCTTGTCAGTGCAGGGTTTGTTTTCAAGTCAACAAACGACAGAAGCGACTATTACACAATAACCACTTCCGGAAGGGAATGCTTGGACAGTTTCTTTACGCGGATACCCGCATCGAAGCGCGCGGAAATCGCGGATTTCATCAAAGAAAACCGCATGAACTACAAACGCGCACAGGAGTATTTCAGGGGCTATTACAAGAACGACGACGGCTCTTACACCGTCCACCTCAAAATACTCGACCCCATGCGCACTACCATGGAACTGAAACTCAACGTCGCCAACCGCGTAGTTGCGAAGTCCGTCTATAACAAGTGGGACGGTCAGGCGGCGGAGGTATATTCCATTATTTACGAAAAACTAATCGACTGAATGCGGAGGTATTAAAATGCAGATCTACAACACAACGGGCACATGCGCGAGACAGATTCTTTTCAGAGTTGACGAGAACGACGTCATTTCGGACGTCAAATTCGTCGGCGGTTGTTCGGGCAATCTGCAAGGCATTGCAAAACTCGTCGAGGGACAGAAAATCGACGACGTTATTTCAAGGCTTCAAGGCATAGTCTGCCGTATGGGCACTTCCTGCCCCGACCAGCTCGCCAAGGCCCTGATCAAGTATAAGAAAGACAAAGCGGCTTCGGGTTCCTGATTGCCCCCTCTTTCCCCCGCCCGCTCATATGCTTATATGAGCACATATGTGCGCGCAATGCAAACGCACATTACAAGGGGAAAACAACAGAAAATCAAAACAAGCACGAAAGCGCGCGGTGCAGAATGAACGTTGCACCGCGCGCCTTTTTTCGGAAGGCGTGGCGCATGGCGGCGCTGGAGCTTCGGATCGGAAAAATAGGTTTTTACTTAATATATCCCTGCTTAATAAATAAACCCTTACTATTCGGGTAACAAGCATTGACAATCCCCTCAGGCGCAACAAGTTGCGCCTGAGGGGATTGTCATATAGTAACGCCAACGAAAAAGCACCCTATGCGTGATAGAGTGCTTTACATCATAAAATATATCTTCTTACATAAGCCCATAACGAACCTACTCGAGAGCGGCGTAGAGGTGCGGTCAGACGGGTGGGAGACGGAACTTCGCGAGGGAGTTTACTTAAAACGTAAATGACCGAGCAGAAGCGAACGTCGGCGCGCCCGTATCACCGCGCCTATGCGGCGCTCATCGTAAGGGTTTCATTGTGGGAAACAACAACACATCCCTTATCGACGGGCTATCCGTCAGTAGCATGACGAGACGGTCCATACCGAAGCCGAGGCCGCCGGTCGGGGGCATACCGTACTCGAGAGCGGTGACAAAGTCCTCGTCTACTTCGGCGTTCACGCCCTGCGCCTTTCTTGCGGCGACCTGTTTTTCGAACCGTTTGCGCTGGTCGATGGGGTCGTTCAGCTCGGAGAAAGCGTTGCCCATTTCGTGGCAGGTGATGAAGTACTCGAACCGCTCGGTGAACTGCGGCTCGCTCGCCTTACGCTTGGCAAGGGGCGAATTCTCCACGGGGTAGTCGTATATGAAGGTGGGCTGGACGAGTTTATCCTCCACGAAAGCGTCGAAGAGTGCGACGAGGACATTGCCCTTTGTCGCCTTCTCCCCCTCTTCTACGGTTACGCCCAATTGTTTAGCCGCTTCGCGCGCATCGGCGTCGGTCGCCCATTCGTAGTAATCCGCGCCGCTGTACTTCTTTACCGCCTCGGTCATGGACAGTCTCTGCCAGGGCGACTCCATATCTATCTCTACGCCCTGATAGGTTATCTTCGCGCTCCCGCATACGTTGCGGGCTACCGTACGGTACAGATCCTCGATAAGGTCCATCATGCCCTTGTAATCGGTATATGCCTCGTACATCTCGACGGTGGTGAACTCGGGGTTGTGCGTGGAGTCCATTCCTTCGTTACGGAATATTCTGCCCACTTCGTAGACCTTGTCGAACCCGCCGACAATGAGCCGTTTAAGGTACAGTTCCGTCTCTATGCGCAGGAACATATCGAGATCCAGCGCGTTATGGTGCGTTCTGAAAGGGCGGGCCGCCGCGCCTATCTCCACGGTATGGAGTACGGGCGTATCGACTTCGAGATATCCCCTGCCGTCGAGGTATTTACGCACTTCGGATATTATCATACTGCGCTTGTAGAAGGTGTCCTTGACCTCGGGGTTCATGATGAGGTCGACATACCTCTGGCGATAGCGGAGTTCCTTATCCACCAGCCCGTGGAATTTCTCGGGCAGGGGCAGGAGGCTCTTGGAGAGCAGGTCTATTTTGTGCGCGTGTATGGATATTTCGCCGCGACGGGTGCGGAAAACGAGACCTTCGACGCCCACAATGTCGCCTATGTCCCACTTCTTGTATGCGGCGAACTTATCCTCGCCAATATCGTCTATGCGGAGATAGACTTGCAGTCTGCCGCTCCCGTCCGCAATGTCTATGAAGTTGGCTTTGCCCATATCGCGGCGGCTCATCATTCTGCCCGCAATGCGCACTTCGGTGTTTTCCAGCGTTTCGAAGTTCTGGCGAACGGAAAGAGCGGTGCAGTTGCGGTCGTACTTCACCGTCTCATACGGGTCTTTGCCCGCGTCTTGCAGCTCTTTCAGCTTTTCCAACCTTATTCTCTTGGCTTCGAACACGTCCTCGATATCGGGCGTTGTTGTTTCGTTATTCGACATATTCTTCCTTGTGTTCCTGTGACGGCAAAGCCGCCCTCTTCCCGGTTTTATTTATTCCTTACTTAATGGATATTATCTCGATCTGCTTTTTACCCGCTTTGGTATCGGCGGTGACTATATCCCCAGCCTTTGCGCCGACGAGAGCTTTGCCGATCGGCGACTCGTTGGAGATCTTGTTAGCGAAGGGGTCGCTGTCCTGCGATCCGACAATGGTGTACGTCTTTTCCGATTTTGCGTCGTCGACAAACACGAAAGTAACGGTGCTGCCCACGCCGACGGTGTCCGATCCGTCCGTCGCCTCTATTATCTCGGCGTTGTGCAGTTTGTTCTCGAGCTCGGTAATCTCCTGCTCCATCTTTGCCTGTTCGTCGCGGGCAAGGTCGTATTCGGCGTTCTCCGAAAGGTCGCCGAAGCTACGCGCCTCTTCGATCTTCGCCGCCATTTCCGCCCTACCCGTCGATTTCAGGTAGTTGAGCCGCTTTTCCAGCTCTTCGTAAGAGCTCTTGGTAAGCAATACTTTTTCTGCCATTTTTATTCTCCTTGTGCTCGTCGGTTTTCCTTCCCGTCGGGCTTATTTTTTGTATTATTTCGGTTATTCCCGATTATTCCCGTCTTATCCCTCGTCTTATTCCACTTCCTTATTATGCCTGCGGAAGTCCGAGGTATCTGCGCATTCTCCGCACGGCTTCGCGGAGTACGTCGAGCGAGGTTGCGTATGACATGCGGATATGGTTCTTACCCGCTTCGCCGAAGGCGTCACCGGGTACAACGGCGACCTTTTCCGCGGCGAGCAGACCCTTTGCGAAAGTCCTGCCGTCCATGCCCGTACTTGCCGTGCTGGCAAACACATAGAAGGCGCCGCCGGGGAGCCTGCACCGAAGCCCCATTTCATTCGCCGCGCCGACGATATATCTTCTTCTCCTGTCATACTCGTCGCGCATATCCATAACCGCTTGGTAATTATCCTCTCTGCCCTCTTTGAGCGCGGCTATGCCCGCATATTGAGAGGGGGTCGGGGCGCACAGTGCGGTGTATTGGTGGATTTTAAGCATTGCGGCAGTCACCGCTTTGGGCGCGGCAACGTAACCTAATCTCCAGCCCGTCATTGCAAACGCCTTGGAAAAGCCGCTTATAACGATCGTTCTGTCATAGTACCCGTCCACCGACGCCACCGAGACTTTCTCGGTATCGTAAGTCAGTTCGGCATAAATCTCGTCAGATAACACGGTGAGGTCGTACTTCTCTATTGTCGGCAGGAGCGCCTCGATGTCCTCTTTGGTCATAACCGCGCCCGTCGGGTTATTGGGGTACGGCATAATCAGTACGGTTGCGCCCTGTTTAGCCGCCTCCTCCAACGCTTCGGGCGTGAGCTTGAACTCGTCCTCTTCCCTGCACTCCACGGGAATCGGTCTCCCCCCGCACAGCGTTGCAAGCGGCAGGTATGACACGTAACTCGGCGACGGAATCAGCACGCCGTCACCCGGCTCCACCAATGCACGCAAGGCAAGGTCGATCGCCTCACTCGCACCGACCGTCACAATGATCTGGTCGGCGTCATACTCCACCCCGAACCGCTCTTTCAGATATATCCCGATCTCGACGCACAACTCGTGAATACCCCTGTTCGACGAATATGAGGTGTAACCCTTTCGAACGCTCTTGATCGCAGCGTCCCTTATGTACCAGGGCGTGGTGAAATCAGGCTCCCCGACACCCAACGATAACGCGTCCGGCATCGTCGCTACTATGTCGAAGAATTCCCTGATCCCCGAAGGCTTTATTTGTTGTACGATTTTATTTATTTTCATTTTTGTTTGTAAATGGTTTTGTCGGGGGAGACCCTTCTTTTGGAAAAAAATGTTCTCCCCCGACACCCCCTTTCCAAAAAAACTTAAAATATTTTTTATTGCAAGTGTTTGCGGGGGAAACCCCTTCCCCTAAAAACTAAAAATCATTTTTTAGTTTTTAGTTATGGGGTTGTACACGCTTGAATAACAAACTTTTTATGATGCTTGACAATCCCCTCAGTCACCTTCGGTGACAGCCCCCCTTACTAAGGGCGGCCCACATTCGTTCCCGACTGTTCGAAGAATATGGAGCATATTTGTTTCATTACAAAGATGTTTTTTGTTGCTTCGGGCGTAACTGCCCCGTGTGGCCGCCCGAAGTCGAGGGGGGCTGGCGCAACTTGTTGCGCCTGAGGGGATTGTTACTTCACTTTATCCTCTTGCACAAGCCCCATAACGAGCCGATGTGAAAGCGACGGAGAGGTGCGGTCAAAGATAAAATAAATCTAATTGCACAAGCCCCATAACGAGCCGATGTGAGGAAGGCACAGAGCGGTGCTCAGAGGCACGAGAGAGGTTATTTCGACACAGGAGTTTACTAATAACCGTAAATGACTGTGTCGAAATGTTCTCGGTTCGTGCCTATCAGCGCCGCTATGTGCCTTCCCACGCTTACGCGTGGATGGCTTGCCGCTGATTCCCCGCCGCCCTCTTCGCCATTAACACACCGTTGACTTTGTACTTTTTGAGGATAAAGTGCGTGGCGGTGGAGAGGACTTTATCGAGGACGGAGAGTTTTTCGCTGACGAAGCGAGCGACTTCTTTGAGCGTTTTGCCCTCGATGACTACGCAGAGGTCGTAGCCGCCGCTCATGAGATAGACGGTCTTGACCTCGTCGAATTGGTAGATATCCTCGGCTATGGAGTCGAAGCCGTGCTTATACATGGGAGACACCTTGACTTCTATAAGCGCCTCTACAACGTCTTTGCCCGCAAGCTCGTCGTCGGTAACAACGGTGTATTTGCGGATAACGCCGTCGTCCTCGAGCGCCTTTATCTCCGCCCTTACCGTCTCTTCGTCGGTATTAAGCATTTTAGCTATGTCCGACGGGGTGAAACGCGCGTCACGGCGCAATAATTCGAGAATGTCCGTGCGAAGTTTTGTCATACTATCCTCCTTTCAGTGTTTAATCGAATTGAGCGAGCCGCCGCATATGAGCATATTCTGCTGACGGTCGCCGCATTCCAGCGCGAGGGGAATTGTTATTCCCTTGCTTTCGTCTGTCAGAACGAAGTCGCGCGACTTTACGCTCTCGATCGCGCCGCTGATCCGAAGTTTATCCCCCGCCTCTATTCTGTCGTAGTCCGCGGGATTACGGAATACGAGGGGCAGAATACCGTTGTTCATAAGGTTGTCCTTATGTATGCGCGCAAAGCTCTTGGCAATAACCGCCTTGATCCCGAGGTAGAGCGGGACGAGCGCGGCATGCTCGCGCGAGGAGCCCTGTCCGTAGTTGGAGCCTGCGACGATGAACCCGCCCTTCTTCTCCTTCGCCCGTTTCGGGAACTCTTTGTCGCAGTTGGACAGGCAGTAGTCGGAAAGATAAGGGATATTGGAACGATAAGCCAGAAGCGCCGCATTTGACGGCATTATGTGGTCCGTTGTGATGTCGTCGCCCAGCTTAATAAGCGCCTCGCCTTCCACCGTGTCCGAAAGCGGCTTGCCCTTGGGGAAGGGCTTGATGTTGTCGCCGCGGACTACCTCGACATTCTCGAAGTCCTCGGGGCGAAGTATGAGGTTGTCGTTTATCAGGAACTTCTCGGGCATATCTATGCTCGGGATATCCGCTCCTTCGGGGCTTGTTATTACCCCAGTAAGCGCACTGACCGCCGCCGTCTCGGGAGAGACGAGATATACTTCCGCGCTCGGCGTGCCGCTTCTGTTATAGAAATTGCGGTTGAAGGTGCGGAGGGATACCGCGCCCTGCTTGGGGCTTTGTCCGTTGCCTATGCAGGGGCCGCATGCGCATTCGAGTACGCGCGCGCCCGCCGCTATGATGTCGGCAAGAGCGCCGTTCTTGGCGAGCATAGTCAGCACCTGACGGGAACCGGGCGAAACGGTGAGAGACACGTCGGGACTTACCGTCTTACCCTTGAGTATTGCCGCGACCTTCATAAGGTCCAGATAGGAGGAGTTGGTGCAGGAACCGATACAGATCTGATCCACCTTCTTCCCCGCAAGCTCCTTTATGGGCTTAACGTTGCCGGGAGAATGAGGACATGCGGCAAGCGCGCCGAGCGTGTCCAGATCTATGACGATATGCTCGTCGTACTCCGCGTCCTCGTCCGCCGCCATGGGGGTGTAATCCTCCTCTCTGCCTGCGCTTTGAGGAAGAGCCGCGTCGTCTCGTCGGCGGGGAATATCGAGGTTGTTGCGCCGAGTTCGGCACCCATATTGGTTATTGTCGCGCGTTCGGGGACGGAGAGGTACTTAACCCCCTCGCCCGTGTATTCCATGACCTTGCCGACGCCCCCCGACGTGGTGAGCCGACGGAGCACTTCGAGTATTATGTCCTTCGCCGAAACGCCGCTGCGGAGCCGTCCTTTAAGCTCGATATTAACGACCTTGGGCATGATGAGATAGAAGGGCGCGCCGCCCATTGCGAGAGCGACGTCCAGCCCGCCCGCGCCGATCGCGAGCATACCTATGCCGCCGCCCGTCGGGGTGTGCGAGTCGGAGCCGAGAAGGGTTTTGCCGGGCTTGCCGAACCGCTCGAGATGGACCTGGTGGCATATGCCGTTACCCGGCTTGGAAACGTATATACCGTGGGAAAGCGCGACGGACTGGATATATGCGTGGTCGTCGGCGTTAAGCTGGCTCGCCTGAAGCATATTGTGATCGATATACGCCACACTTCTCTCCGTCTTTACCCTGTCAACGCCCGTCGCCTCGAATTGCAGATACGCCATGGTACCCGTCGAGTCCTGCGTGAGGGTCTGATCGATCCTGATGGAGATCTCCTCGCCCGCGATCATTTTGCCGCTTGCGAGATGCGCTTTGATAATTTTCCGAGTTAAGTTCATAAAACCTCCGAGTTCCCCCGAATATACATTCCCGTAATAAAACTTACGCCTATTATAGAAAAAAACAACCTAAAAGTCAATCGTTTGAGGTTGCGTTTTGTCCGCGAATAAGGTATACTTATGTTATGGTTAAAATCTGGGTCAAAACCTTGCACAGTAAGAAGATGACGAGGAACGAAGTTTTCGTGTTCGACGGCAAGTATGAGGAGTCGCGTTTCGACGAATTTACGAGGTTTATCTGCAACGACCTCGACATTCCCACGCCCGTAGTGCTTTCCTCTCACGTCCTCGCCTTCACACAGTTCAATATCGTCCGATTCAAACGGTCGGACTTTGTCGAGCATACCGACTTCGACGAGCTTACCTTCGAAAACTGCAAGATCTGACAGGGCAAAACCGACCGAACGTTATCGTTATCGAACGTTATTATTATGGAAGATCCGAGGGACGACATCTATAATACCGAGTTATACACCGACTTTACCGACCTGCCGAAGCAGACGCAAAAGGCGCTGTTCAAGGAGTTCCGCAAGTCGAGCGCGAATGAGAACAAGATCTATGTCCTCACCATTCTCGCCTATATCATCTTTGCCGTCGCCATTGCGGGGTTTATGACGGCGTCTATATTCGTCTATATCTTTGTGGGAATAAGCATACTCTTTGTGCTTATGCTCATACTCATTCTCCTCACCATTCTCGGCTTTCTCATTCTCAAAACGTATATGGACAGGGTCGGACGGGAGCAAAAGCTGAGGTTTGCCGAATGGCTGAGAATAAACAAGCACGTTATAGCCGAATTGAAGGAAGATAAGAAATAAAGTAGCTTTTGGGGGTTGGTATGGACGAAGAGGCTTTGAAAAAATTTGCCGATATAATCGCGGGTAGCGAACGCATAGTCTTTTTCGGCGGTGCGGGCGTGTCCACCGAGAGCGGCATACCCGACTTCCGCTCGGCGGGCGGCGTGTTTTCGGGGACGCACGAGGCGCTTTCGCCCGAGGAGATAGTCTCTCACGGGTACTTTATGGCGCACCCCGACCGCTTTTACAAGTTCTATCGGGAGCGCATGATATTCCCGAGCGCACAGCCCAACGCCGCGCACAGATATATCGCCAAGCTGGAAAAGGCGGGCAAACTCTCCGCCGTAGTCACGCAAAACATCGACGGACTGCACCAGGCGGCG
>CANPYH010000006.1 GCA_947588325.1 uncultured Clostridia bacterium | reverse complement strand
AGGGCAAGGCTCTCGGCATCAGCGGCTTGTAAGGACCGGGCGCTAACCTCCACAGAAGCGTTACGGGCGGCAGGAACTTCGAGTATTACAGCGAGGACGCGCGTCTCAGCGGCATAATGTGCGCGTATGAAGTATACGGCGCCAAGGAACAGGGCGTCACCGCATACGTCAAGCACATCGCGGTTAACGACAGCGACTCGGGCAGAAACGGCGCCTTCAAGTGGCTCACCGAGCAGAACCTTCGCGAGAACTACCTCCTTCCTTTCGAGTATATCGTCAAGGTAGGTAAGGGCAACGCCTTCATGAGTTCGGTCGACCGTATCGGTTCGACGAGAGCGTCGTCAAGCTACGCAATGCTGACCTCCGTTCTCCGTAACGAGTGGGGTTTCCGCGGAACTGTCATCACCGACTTCTATCAGTCCGCAACGGCAACCCCGAGTAAGACTTCCGACTGCATACACGACGTTGACGAGTGCGTCCGCGCGGGCAACAGTCAGATACTTCACTCGGACGGAAAGGTGAGCATGTTCGACGACACCAAGAGCGTAACCTCGCAAAGAGCGATATTCAACTCGGCGAAGGACATACTCTACTCCTATGTCGATACCGTCAACTTCGCGGCTACGTCGCAGGGTCTTGACAAAGATTCCGTCATAGGTAACAGCGTCGAGCCCTTCCGCTGGTGGATAATCCTCGTTGTAGTGATTAACGTGGTTATCGTCGGCGTGATCGGCGTATGGCTCTGGCTCCTGCTTAAAAAGCCCAAGAAGGCAAAACAGCAGAGCAAGGATTAAGCCCTGAAAAAGGAAAGTTCATTTTCCTCCCTCATATGTATAACATTGCCGTTCGGCGTACTGCCCACGGCAATGTTTTTTTAGTTGACTATATCGCCGACTGATGATAAAATTAACATGGGGATCGGGCGGACGCTCACCTCAAGCGAGGCAACGCATTATGAGAATAGACGAAATACTTAAAAGAAAAAAGACCCTCTCTTTCGAGGTGTTCCCGCCCAAAAAGGGGGATACCGAGACCGAGCGGCTGTATAAAACCATCGACGAGCTTCGTTCCCTCCGTCCCGACTTTATAAGTGTGACATACGGGGCGAGCGGCTCCACTGCCCGCAACTCCGTGGAAATCGCGGGGCATATCAAGTCGGTGGGGATCGAACCGCTTGCGCACATAACGGGCGGGCCGTCCACGCCGAGCGAGATTGACGAGATAGCGGGGGCGCTCAAAACGCGTAATGTCGAGAACATACTCGCTCTTCGCGGCGACAGACCGATCGATTACCAAGCCGAGTATTGCAAATACTTCCCGCACGCCACCGACCTTATGAACCATATCGGCAAATACGGGTTCACCATGGGCGCGGCTTGCTACCCCGAAGGTCACCCCGAGTGCGAGACGCTGTACGCCGACCTCGAGAGCCTGAAAAAGAAGGAGGAGTGCGGTGCAACCTTCTTCATAACCCAGCTCTTCTTCGATAATTCATACTACTACCGTCTGGTGAACGAGGCGCGCAAGATAGGGATTAAGTCCCCCATAATACCGGGGATTATGCCGCTTGTCAGCGTTAAAAACATCAAGCATATCAAGGAAATGTGCGGCAGCGCCATACCCATCGAATTCCGCAACATGATCGAGATATATTCGGATAAGCCCCACGTCATGCGGGAGATCGGCATGAACTATGCCGTGTACCAGATCATGGACCTCATCGCCAAGGGCGCACCCGGCGTGCACTTATACACGATGAACAAAGCGGACGTCGCTATCGAAATATGCAAAAGAATGGAGAACGTCATCGGTGAATTTTTCCGAGATTAAACCGCGCATACACGCCTATCTCGGCTTCGGCGGAGTGGGTATCGACGCTCGGACGGACGAGATAGCCGAGGAGTGTCTCGCTTCTCTCGCTTCGGACGCGCGTTTTCGTTACGCCTATAAGACCTTTTCCGTCCTGCCCGCCTTTCTTTGCGGCGAGCCGTATGCGGAGTTCCTTCGCGGCTCGACGGAGGCGATATTGTGCGTGACGACGTTGGGCGCCGAGGTGGACAGGCGTATCAAAATACTCGGGCGGACGGACGTCACAAAGTCGGTCATATACGACGCATGTGCGAGCGCATATCTCGAACAGCTCGCCGACGAGTATGAAGAGAGGTTCGGCGAGGATCGGACATACCGTTTCTGCCCCGGCTACGGCGGGAGCGACATTGCGGATATTAAGTATATCTTCGAACTGCTCCGCCCCGAAGTGAGCGCGGGCGTGACGCTGACGGCGGCGGGATACATGCTCCCGTCAAAGTCCATGGCGGGGATAATCGGGATAGGCAAGAGAGCGGAAAAGCGTTGCGGAGATTGCATGCTCGCGGCGCATTGCGAATACAGAAAGGAGGGCGGAAGGTGCTACAACGCGGCAAAGTAATAATATTAGACGGCGGCATGGGTAGCGAATTGGAACGTCTGGGGCTTACGGGAATACCCGAGGAGCTGAATATTACGCACGCCGAGGGCATCAAGCGCATTCACCGCTCATACGCCTCCGCCGACATCATAACCACAAACACGTTCGGGCTTAACCGTATCAAATACCGCGGCAAGTACGCGATAAAAGAGGTGGCGGAAGCGGCGGTTGCAAACGCGCGGTCGGCAGGGAAGAAGGTCTTTTTCGACGTAGGTCCGACGGGCGCGATGCTCGAACCGCTCGGCACCCTCTCCTTCGACGAGGCATATGACGCTTTTGCCGAGATAGCCGACATAACGCGGGATATCGTGGACGGATATATAGCCGAGACTTTCTCGGACGTGTACGAGATGAAGGCCTGTCTGCTCGCGCTAAAAGAGCATGCGGCGAAACCCGTTTTCGCGACCATGACCTTCGACGCTTCTGCGCGGACTCTCACGGGGACTACGCCCGAGACGGCTGCGCTTATACTCGGCGGGCTGGGTGCGGACGCGGTGGGGGCTAACTGCTCCCTCGGACCCCGCGAACTGTTCCCGATAGCCGAGCGTTTCCTCTCATGCACCGACCTGCCCGTAATTATCCAGCCCAACCGCGGGTTGCCGCGCGTGGAAAGGGGCAGGACGCGCTACGACCTCACGGCGGATGAGTTCGCGTATTGGTGCGAACGGTACGCCGAAGCGGGGGTTAGCATAATAGGCGGGTGCTGCGGCACTACTCCCGAGTTCATAGACGGCATAGCCCACCTCGGCGGGAGAGCGGTTGCCCCGCGGCAGATGGAACTTAAAACGCGGATATGCTCCGCTTCGCACGAGACGGTGATTGAAAACGTCGTTATTTGCGGCGAACGGCTCAATCCCACGGGTAAGAAGAAGCTGAAAGAGGCGCTCGAACGCGGCGACATCGACTACCTTATAGACGAGGCGATTGCTCAGCAGGAAGCGGGCGCAGACCTGCTCGACCTCAACGTCGGCGTGCCCGGGATAGACGAGAGGGCGACGCTCACCGCCGCCGTCCGAAAAGTGCAGGAATATGTCGATCTGCCCTTGCAAATAGACAGCTCCTCACCGAGCGCAATCGAGAGCGCGGCGAGATATTACAACGGCGTGCCCCTGATTAACAGCGTCAACGGCGAGGATTCGGTTATGGACGCCGTGTTCCCGATAGCCAAGAAGTACGGCGCGGTCGTCCTCGGCCTGACTATGGACGGGCGGGGAATACCCGAAACGGCGCAGGAGCGGCTGGAAATAGCCGAGAGGATAATAGCCCGTGCGGAGGAGTACGGCATACCAAAGCACAAGATCATGATAGACACCCTCGTTGTCACGGCTTCGGCGCAACCCGCGCTGGTCAAAGAGACGGTGGAGGCGCTCCGCCTCGTTCGGGGGTTGGGGGTAAAGACGGCGCTCGGCGTGTCCAACGTGTCGTTCGGTCTGCCTAACCGCGGACTGCTAAACAAGACTTTCCTGACAATGGCGATGACGTGCGGGCTTAACATGCCCATAATGAACCCGCTCGACGGCGAAATGTCGGGGGCGGTCAGGGCGTTCGCCGTGCTGTCAAACACCGACGAGAGCGCCGAGCGTTATATCGCGGCGTATAAGGACTATAAAGCCGCGGCTCCCGTGGCGGCAGTCGGGGGAAAGGAAGGGGATAAAACGGTGTCCACCCTCGGCGACTGCATAAGAAAGGGGGTTAAGTCGCGGGCGGCGGAGCTTACGCAAAAGGAGCTGGAAAGGAGTGACCCGATGACGGTGGTCAATGACGTGCTTATCAAGGCGCTCGAGGACGTCGGTCGGCAGTACGACAGCGGCGCGGTGTTCCTCCCGCAACTCGTCTCGTCCGCCGAGGCTGCGAAGATCGCTTTCGCCGTCGTCGCCGAGAGACTGCCCAAGGACGCCGAGAAGAAGGTGCGGATAATGCTCGCAACCGTCAAGGGCGACGTGCACGATATCGGCAAGAACATAGTAAAAGTCGTGCTCGAGTCGTACGGCTACGACGTTATCGACCTCGGCAAAGACGTGCCGATTGAGAGTGTGACCGAGGCGTATAAGAAGTATAATCCCGCCGCAATCGGTCTGTCCGCGCTGATGACTACTACCGTCCCCGCCATGGAAGAGACGGTCAAAGCCCTTCGCGCCGTCGGCTGCCCCGCCGAAATTTTCGTCGGCGGCGCCGTCTTGAACGAGGACGTAGCAACCAAGATGGGCGCGATATATACGAAGGACGCGCTTGAGTTTGTAAATAAATTAAAAACTCTATTATAACTATCATCGTCTTACTGGCAATATGTTACTTATCGTGTAGCTAACAGGACAATCCCCTCAGTCACGCTTTCAGCATGACAGCCCCCCTCGACTTCGGGCGGCCACGTTCGCGCCCCGCTTTTCGGGTAAAATGTTACTAACTTTTTTTATTACAAGATTGTTGGATATAAACACGATAACTCGGGTAGCAGGTGGGCCGCCCGAAGTCGGGGGGGGGCTGGCGCAACTTGTTGCGCCTGAGGAGATTGTCCTGCTTATGGCAAGGATAGTAATTATTTGTCAATTAAGCAGGGATATATTGTTATAATCTACTTCCCGACCCGAGGCTCGAGCGCGGCGGAGAGTGCCGCTCAGACGTGCGAGAGAGGTTGTTATGCAAGGGAGCTTACAAAACCTAAATGACCGTATCGAAATGTTCTCGGTTCGCGCGTATCAGCGGTGCTATGCGCCGCGCCTACACCTCTATATATATAAGGATATATATACACCCACCACCCCAAAAAATTAAAAAGTTTTTTAAGTTCTTTTGGAAGGGGGTGCAGGGGGAAACCTTTTTGTACACAAAAAGGTTTCCCCCTGCAAAACACTTACACAAAAAATGAAAAAAAGTATAGCATACACTGCGGCGCGGGAGACGGCGAGTACGGCGGTCATGTGCGCGCTGCTTATCGGAGTGCAGTTTGCGCTTTCCTTTGTACCGGGCATAGAGCTTGTGACGGTTACTTTAGCGTGTTATGCGAGCGTATGCGGAGTGAGACGTGGGGTGGCGCTTGCGGCGTGCTTCGCCGTGGTCAGGTGCCTGCTTTTCGGGTTCTATCCCGGCGTACTCGTGCTGTACCTTGTATACTATCCGACGTTTGCGGCGGTGTTCGGACTGCTTGGGCATATAAAGAAAGAGACGTATGAGAGATATCCCATATCATTGTTCGTGGCGGTCAATGCGACGCTGATCGGAATAGCGGGCGCGTGCGCGGCGCTTCTTGCAACGGGAGTTGCGGAGATAGCGGCGGGGTCGGAGATAGGGGTAAAGGCGCTCATTATAACGACATTCTTCGTGGCGGCGGCGCTGTGCATTGCGTTTGACATAATGTTTGCGGTGGGGCGACCGGGCGGGAAGAATACCTCGGCTGCAATCAGGCTGACGCTGTATGCGGCGACGGCGGCGGCGCTCGCGGCGTGCTTCACACTGCTCGACGACGTAATAACTCCGCTAATGTACGGACTGACCGCCGAAGCAGCACTGGCATACTTCTATGCGTCCTTCGCGGCGATGATTCCGCAAACGCTGTGCGCCGCGCTGTCGGTGGCGGCGCTGTATGTGCCGCTCGAGACGCTGATGAAAAGGGTAACGCGGCGATAAGGGGAGAATGAGGGGATAGAAGAAGAGAGGAAGGGGAGAGCGGGGAGTAAAATCTTTTCGACAAAAAACAAAAAATTTTTTTCGGAATTTTTCATAATTTCGCTTGACAGATATTGACCGACCTTATATAATGTATAAGCTGTACTATAGCGTGCGGTAATTTTTAACGCGAATAACGAGAGAATCCGGAGGTTACGCGACGTTTAAGCGACTTGGAAACGCGCGAGAACTTCGGGGGACGTTGGAGGGTAATATCCCGATTCGCGGACATGCCTTGAAAGGGCGGCGTCAAAGTCGGTTGGAAAGGCGCGTAAGAAGCGCCTTGACAAAAGCCGAGAAAAAGACACGCACGACAGGGTTGTCTAAAAAGTCTGAATGGAGGAACAAAACAAAATGGCAAGTCAGAAAATTCGCATCAAGCTGAAGGCTTATGACCACGAACTCCTCGACAGCAGTGCTCAGAGGATAGTCGACACCGTCAAGGCGACGGGCACGAAGGTCAGCGGTCCCGTACCCCTTCCCACGGACAGGGAAGTAATCACGGTGCTTCGCGCGGTGCATAAAGACAAGGATTCGAGAGATCAATTCGAAATCAGAACTCACAAGCGACTCATAGATATATACAGTCCGTCGAGCAAAACGGTGGACTCGCTTATGAAGCTGGATCTTCCCGCAGGCGTGGATATCCAGATAAAACTGTAAGCAAGGAAGGCTCAAAGAAATGGAAAAAGCGATTTTAGGCAAAAAAGTCGGTATGACGCAGATCTTCTCCGAGAAGGGAGAAGCCGTTCCCGTTACCGTCGTTAAAGCCGGCCCTTTGACGGTCGTTCAGATCAAGACGGACGAGAAGGACGGTTACCGCGCGGTTAAGGTTGCGTTCGAAGACATCGAGAAGAGAAAGGTCACCAAGCCCGACATGGGACAGTTCAAAAAAGCGAACTGCGCTCCCAAGCGTTATCTTCGCGAGCTTAAGCTCGACAAGACCGATTACGAAATCGGCGCGGAGATTAAGTGCGACATGTTCGCGGCGGGCGACATGGTAGACGTAACGGGCACCACGAAGGGTCACGGTTTCAGCGGTACAATCAAGCGTTGGAACCACCACAGACTGAAGATGACCCACGGCGTCGGCCCCGTACACAGAGAAGTAGGCTCGACGGGTGCGAACTCCACTCCCTCCAAGAAGATCAAGGGATTGAAGAGCCCCGGTCGTTACGGCCACGAACAGGTTACCATACAGAACCTTGAGATCGTCAAGGTTGATACCGCACGCGACGTTATATTGATCCGCGGCGCGGTTCCGGGACCGAGAGGGTCTCTTCTGACGGTTAAGTCGACCGTCAAGAAGTGAGAGGAGGACGGATAAATGCCAAGCGTTAAAGTATATAAACAGACAGGCGAAGAGACAGGCGTTATCGACCTCGACGCAACCGTGTTCGGCGCGGAGAGGAACGTCGCCCTCATTCATCAGGTAGTAGTGGCTCAGCTCGCCAACAAGAGACAGGGCACCAAGAGCACGCTTACCCGCACCGAAGTAGCGGGCGGCGGAAGAAAGCCCTGGAGACAGAAGGGCACGGGTAATGCCCGTCAGGGATCCATACGCGCACCGCAGTGGAAGCACGGCGGCGTGGTATTCGCTCCGAAGCCCCGCGACTTCTCGCAGAAGATCAACAAGAAGATGAAGGAAGCCGCATTCAGAAGCGCGATCAGCTCCAAAGTAGCCGACGACCAGCTCAAAGTCGTCGAGGAGATCAAGGTAAGCGGCAAGACGAAGGAAATGGCGGCAGTCGTTTCCGCGCTCAAGCTCGACAAGAGAACTCTTTTCGTTCTCACCGAGGGAGACGAACTCGTCGTCCGCGCCGCAGGCAACCTCGAGAAGGTAGAGACGGTTAAGGCGGAGCTTGTCAGCGTGCTCGACCTTATGAATTACACCGACGTCGTACTGACAAAGGCGGCTGTCAAGCAGATCGAGGAGGCGTATAAATAATGAATGCATACGACGTTATAATCGAGCCTGTCCTCACGGAGAAGGCATATAAGGATATCCCCGCAAAGAAGTATTGCTTCTATGTCAACGTCAACGCGACCAAGACGGACGTCAAGTCGGCGATCGAGAGAATATTCGAAGTCGACGTCGAGAGTGTAAACATCGTGAACGTTCGCGGGAAATTCAAGAGAGAGCGCGGTTCCACGGGTTACACCGCGGCGCGCAAAAAGGCTTATGTGAAGCTCACCGAAAAATCAAAGACCATTCCGTTCTTTGACAGCTTAGGTTAAGGAGAAGCAATATGGCAATAAAGAGATTTAAGCCGATTACCCCGGGCACGAGGACAAAGACCGTCTCTTCGTTCGAAGAAGTGACGAAAACAGTTCCCGAAAAGTCTTTGCTCGTCGCTATAAGACACACGGCAGGCAGAAACAACTACGGTCGCATAACCGTTCGCCAGCACGGCGGCGGCAACAAGACAAAATACCGCATAATAGATTTCAAGAGAAACAAGGACGATATCCCCGCAAAGGTAGCGGCGATCGAGTACGATCCCAACAGAACGGCGTATATCGCGCTCCTGCACTATGCTGACGGAGAAAAGAGATACATTCTCGCGCCCTTGGGGCTTAACGTCGGCGATACCGTTATAAGCGGCTCAAAAGCGGACATCAAGTCGGGCAACGCACTTCCTCTTTCTGAGATCCCCGTCGGTACCCTCGTGCACAACATCGAGATGGAACCGGGCAAAGGCGGTCAGATAGCAAAGACGGCGGGCGCGGCAGCCCAGCTCATGGCGAAGGAAGGCAAGTACGCAACGCTCCGTCTCCCCAGCGGCGAAATGAGATACGTTCTCGCGCGCTGCAAGGCGACGGTAGGGCAGGTAGGCAACCTCGACCACGAGCTCGTCAGCCTCGGCAAAGCGGGCAGAAAGCGCCACATGGGCAGACGTCCCGAAGTGCGCGGCGTCGTCATGAACCCGAACGACCACCCTCACGGCGGCGGCGAAGGCAAGTCTCCTATCGGCAGACCGACCCCCGTTACGCCTTGGGGCAAACCTACTCTCGGCTATAAGACGAGAAAGAAGCGCAAGTCCGACAAGTTCATCGTCAAGAGAGTCAATTAAGGGAGTTAAGAGATGTCAAGAAGCGTTAAAAAAGGTCCTTACGTAGACAAGAAGCTCTACAACAAAATACAGACCATGATAAAGAACAACGAGAAGAAGGTCGTCAAGACTTGGTCGAGAAGCTCGACCATTCTGCCCGACTTCATCGACTTCACCATTGCGGTGCACGACGGACGTAAGCACGTTCCCGTATATTGCACCGAGGAAATGGTAGGGCATAAGCTCGGCGAATTCGCGCCCACCCGCACATTCCGCGGACACGGCGGCGACAAGACCGCGAAGGGCAGATAAGGAGAATCGCAATGGCAAAGAGAATGAGAGAAAAGGCAAAGCAGAGAGAGGCAAACAAGGACACCCGCCCCTCCGCTACTGCAAAATACATCAGGATTTCGCCGTATAAAGCCCGCGTGGTAATGGACGCCGTTCGCGGCAGGTCGGTAGTCGAGGCGATCGCGATACTCGAGAACACTCCCAAGGCGGCGTGCGAACCGCTCGTTAAATTGATTAACAGCGCGGCGGCTAATGCGGAGAACAACCAAGGACTTACCAAGGACGAGTTGTTCGTTGCCGAGATCAGAGCGGACGCAGGTCCGATGTATAAGAGATACCAGCCCGTATCGAAGGGCAGAGCGCATTCGATCATGAAGCGCACGAGTCACCTTACCGTAGTACTCGACAAAAAGGAGGAGGCATAATTTATGGGACAGAAGGTCAATCCCCACGCGCTCAGAGTCGGAGTTATCGACGGTTGGAACGCTCGTTGGTACGCAGGTAAGAAAGATTTCGCAAAGACGTTGAAGCAGGACTACGATATCCGTACCTTCATCAAGAAGAAGTATTATTCTTACAGCATCTCCAAGGTCGTCATCGAACGCAGTCAGAGCAAAGTCGCCGTGAACATCTACACGGGTAAGACGGGTATGCTGATCGGCACGAAGGGCGCGGGAGTAGAGCAGATAAGAACGGAACTTAAAAAGCTCACAGGTCTTGCGGACATAAGAATAAACATTCACGAGGTCAAGAAGATCGACCTCGACGCAACCCTCGTAGCGGAGAGTATCGCTTTCCGTCTCGAGAAGCGTGAGTCCTTCCGCCGCACCATGAAGAAAGCCATGGGTAACGTAATGCGCAGCGGAGCGAAGGGCGTCAAGGTTATGGTCAGCGGTAGGCTTGACGGCGCGGAAATAGCGCGCAGCGAGCACTATCACGAAGGGTCCATACCCCTTCAGACGCTCAGAGCGGACATAGACTACGGTTTTGCCGAGGCGCACACGACCTTCGGCGTAATCGGCGTCAAGACATGGATATACAAAGGCGAGGTTCTTTCCAAGGCCACCAAGCCCGAGAAAGGAGGAGACGACAATGTTGATGCCTAAAAGAGTAAAGAGAAGAAGAGTTCATCGCGGCAGAATGAGAGGCGAGGCTCAGAGAGGTAACAAGGTCGCATACGGCGAATACGGCTTGGCCGCCACCGAATGCGGTTGGATAACCTCCCGCCAGATAGAAGCCGCCCGTATCGCGATGACGAGATACATCAAGCGCGGCGGACAGGTATGGATCGATATCTTCCCCCACAAGCCCGTGACGAAGAAGCCTGCCGACACCCGTATGGGTTCGGGTAAAGGTTCTCCCGAGTTCTGGGTAGCCGTAGTTAAACCGGGCAGGGTAATGTTCGAGATCTCCGGCGTATCCGAGGACATAGCAAAGGAAGCGCTCAGGCTCGCGTCGCACAAGCTCCCCGTAAAGTGCAAGTTCCTCCGCAAGGGCGAACAGCTGACGGGAGAGAAAGAGGAGGTTGAAGCAAAATGAACGGAAAGCAAGTACACGAAATGACGGACGCCGAGCTCGAGGCGAAACTCGCCGAGCTCAAAGCGGAGTTGTTCAACCTGCGTTTCAGTCATGCTACGCATCAGTTAGCCAACCCCATGCAGCTTAAAAACACCAAGCGCGACATAGCGCGTATCAAGACCGTTATCGGCGAGCGCAAGGCGAAGCAGGCGTAAGGAGAAGAGCAATGGAAACAGTCAGAAACGAACGCAAAGTGAGAGTGGGAGTTGTCGTAAGCGACAAGATGGATAAGACCGTCGTTGTAGCCGTTCGCGACAAAGTTAAGCACCCCATATATAAAAAGACGATGAACAAGACGAAGAAGTACAAGGTTCACGACGAAAAGAACGAATCGGGCGTGGGCGACACCGTCGAGATAGAGGAGACAAGACCTCTTTCCAAGGATAAGTACTTCCGCCTCGTTCGCATCGTGGAGAAAGCGAAGTAAGGAGTTAAGCCATGATTCAACCGCAGACATATTTGAAAGTAGCCGACAACAGCGGCGCAAAAGAGATAATGTGCATACGCGTCCTCGGCGGCTCCTTCAGACGCAGCGGTAACATCGGCGATGTTATCATAGCGTCGGTCAAGTCCGCAACGCCGGGCGGCGCCGTCAAGAAAGGCGACGTCGTTAAGGCGGTTATCGTCCGCAGCCACAAGGGCATATCCCGCCCCGACGGCAGCCATATAAGATTCGACGACAACGCGGCTGTCATTATCGACAACCAGAAGCAGCCCAGGGGAACCCGTATCTTCGGACCCATAGCAAGGGAACTCCGCGAGAAGGATTATATGAAGATAATCTCCCTCGCTCCCGAGGTTTATTAAGAGGAGGATCAAAGTGAACAGTTTGAATGTAAAGAAAGGTGATCGCGTAATCGTCCTCACGGGTAAAGACAAGGGCAAGAAGGGCACGGTCATATCCGCGTCTCCCAAGACCGAGACGGTGACGGTGGAAGGCGTTAACGTAATAACCAAGCACGTTAAGCCCCGCGGTGCACAGTCTCCAGGCGGAATACAGAAAGAGCCGGGCAATATCCACGTTTCCAACGTGCAGATAGTTTGCCCCGAGTGCGGCAAGCCGACGAGAGTCGCTCATGCAATCTCGGAGGGTAAAAAGACCCGCGTGTGCAAGCATTGCGGCGCCTCCCTCGATAAAGCGGGAAAGGCGTCTGCAAAGAAAGAGAAGAAGTCGGCAAAGAAAGCCGCAAGCGACGAGGCTGTAACGGAGGAAGCTCCCGCAAAGAAAACGGCACGCCGCAGCGCAAAGAAAGCCGACAAGGAATAATCGATAACAGGGTAAATACCGGAGGAACCCATAGTGGCAGAAACGAATAAGAAACAGGCAGCATCGGCAGGGAAGAAAGCCGCTGAACCTGTGGCAAAAAAAGAGGCTCCCGCGAAGAAATATTCGCAGGACGGCAGAAACAGACTGTACGCGCGCTATCTCGAAGAGATCGTTCCGGCTCTCGAGAGCGAGCGCGGCTACAAGAACGTCATGGAAGTGCCGAAGATCGATAAGATCGTCGTCAACATGCGTCTCGGCGATGTGAAGGATAACGCGAAGAGCGTACAGACCGCGATAGCCGAGCTTGGACAGATAACGGGACAAAAGCCCGTCATCTGCAAGGCGAAGAAATCGGTCGCTAACTTCAAGGTCAGAGAGGGTATGACGATCGGCGCAAAGGTGACGCTGAGGGGACTGAGAGCGTATGAGTTTTTCGATAAGCTCGTATCCATCGCGCTCCCCCGCGTGCGCGACTTCCGCGGCGTATCGGGCAAGTCTTTCGACGGCAGAGGCAACTATGCGTTGGGCGTGAAAGAGCAGATAATTTTCCCCGAGATTTCTTATGAGCTCGTGGAGAAACTGCGCGGGTTCGACGTAGCCGTAATCACGACCGCAAAGACAGACGACGAGGCGAAGGTGCTTCTGACGAAGCTCGGAATGCCGTTCAGGAATTAAGGAGAACTACCATGGCTAAAAAAGCAATGAAGAACAAGCAGCAGAGACCTGCAAAATTCTCGACGAGAGCATACACGAGATGCTCGATATGCGGCAGACCGCATGCCGTTCTCCGCAAGTACGGAATTTGCAGAATTTGCTTCAGAGAGCTGGCATATAAGGGAGAGATCCCCGGCGTTAAGAAATCAAGCTGGTAAGGAGGCGCGTTAAAAATGATAACAACAGATCCCATCGCAGATCTTCTCACGAGAGTGAGAAACGCGCTCACCGCGCGTAAAGAGACGGTCAGCGTACCTCTTTCCAAGACCAAGAAGGCGATTGCAGATATACTCCTCGACGAGGGCTATGTATCGGCAGTCGAGGTAGTCAAGGAGCAGGACGCCGACTCGAAGAAAGAACATGACGTAATAAAGATTACGCTCAAATACGGTCCGTCGGGGCAGAAGGTTATAACCAACCTCAAGAGAATATCCAAGCCCGGACTGCGCGTATACGCAAACTGCGAGGACCTTCCCAAGGTTCTTGACGGTTTGGGTATCGCAATCATCTCCACTTCCAAGGGCATCATGACCGACAGAAGCGCGAGAGCGAACAAAGTCGGCGGCGAAGTGCTCGCTTACGTTTGGTAAGGAGGACGGTATGTCACGAATAGGCAGATTACCCATAGCCATTCCCGAAAAGGTCACCGTGGCGATTGACGGCAACGTCGTCAAGGTCAAGGGTCCGCTCGGCGAGGGCGAACAGAAAATATCGAGCAGGTACATCACCGCAAAGGTGGAGGACGGTCACATTATCGTCGAGCGCAGCGCCGACGTCAAGGAAGCGAGAGCGGCTCACGGACTTTACCGTCAGCTTATCGCCAACCTTGTAAACGGATCGGTTACTCCCTTCACCAAGACGCTCATAATAGCGGGCGTCGGTTACAGAGCGGCTGTACAGGGGAATAAACTCGTGCTTAACATCGGTTTTTCCCACCCCGTGGAGTTCGAGCTTCCCGCAGGCGTGAAAGCCGAAGCGAAGGAAGGCGACGACAAGGATAAGAAAACGCTTCAGGTCACTGTGAGCGGTATGTCCAAGGAAGCCGTGGGACAGTTCGCGGCCAAAGTCAAGGCAGCCCGTCCCGTAGAGCCTTATCACGGATACGGTATCCATTACAGCGACGAAGTCGTAATCCGCAAGGAGGGCAAGACTTCGGGTAAGAAGTAATTAAAGGGTTATGATAAACAAGGAAAATAAAAACAAGATCAGACAGAAGCGCCATAAGAGAGTCCGCGAGCATGTCAACGGCACGGCAGAACGTCCCCGCCTTTCGGTGTATCGCAGCAGCGCTCACATATACGCGCAGTTGATCGACGACGAAAAACAAGTAACTCTTTGCGCCTCCTCGACGGTGTCGAAGGGCGTGGATTTCGGCGGCAAGACCAAGTCCGAAGCGGCTGAATTGGTCGGTCGTTCGATAGCGGAAAAGGCGAAGGCGCTCGGTATAAAGAAGGCGGTATTCGACAGAGGCGGATACCTCTATATCGGCAGAGTAAAAGCACTTGCGGACGGCGCGCGCAGCGGCGGTCTGGAAATTTGAGGAAACTGCAATGGCAAGAAGAGAAAAAGAGGAACTTAAACAGGACGACGGCATAAACAGCAAACTGGTCGCTGTCAACAGGATAACCAAGGTCGTCAAGGGCGGACGCATTATGCGTTTCGCGGCGCTCGTGGTAGTCGGCGACGGAAAGGGTAAAGTCGGCATCGGTACGGGAAAAGCCAAGGAAGTACCCGAGGCTATCAAGAAGGCAGAGCTTATCGCTCGCCGTCAGATGATCTCCATACCTCTTGCGGGAACGACCATTCCGCACAGCGCATACGGCAAATTCGGCAAGAGCTCCGTTCTCATGAAGCCCGCTCCCGAAGGTAACGGCGTCATCGCGGGCGGCAGCGTCCGTGCGGTAGTCGAGCTTGCGGGCATCAAGAACATCACGACCAAGGCTTACGGTTCGCGTAACCCCATCAACACCGTCCGTGCGACGCTCGAGGGCTTGAAGGAACTTCGCGCACCCGAGCAGATAGCGGCTCTTCGCGGCAAGACCGTGGAAGAAATACAGGCGTGAGGTGAATTGCAATGGCAGATAAGATGATAAAGATAACTCTCGTCAAGAGCACCGCAGGCAGGCTGGTTAAACAGCAGAGGACTGTGGAGGCTCTCGGTCTCCGTAAGATCGGTCAGACGGTCGTCAAGAAGGACAACGAATGCACTCGCGGCATGATCTTCACGGTCAAGCACCTTGTAGAGGTAAGCGAGGCTTAACAGAGGTAATAACGGTATGATAATCAACGAATTAAAACCTGCGAAGGGTGCGAAGAAAGCCCCCAAACGCCTCGGCAGAGGTATCGGATCCGGCACGGGTAAGACCTCGGGTAAGGGCGCGAAAGGACAGTGGGCGAGAAGCGGCGGCGGCGTACGTCCCGGCTTCGAAGGTCAGATTTTCGGTCTGACCCGCAGACTGCCCAAGGCGGGCTTCGATAACAATTGGAAGAAAGTATATTCGATCGTCAATGTCGGCGCGCTTGAAGTTTTCGACGAGGGCACGACGGTTACGGCAGAACTTCTCCTCGAGAAGGGCATACTTTCGAAGATAGAGCCGTATGGGCTTAAAGTTCTCGGCGACGGCGAGCTTACCAAAAAACTCACCGTGGTTGCGGCTAAATTCACCGCTAATGCGGAGAAAAAGATAACGGCAGCAGGCGGCAGCGCAGAGGTTAAATAAAAATGTTCAAGACTCTGGCAAATGCGTTCAAGAATAAGGAAGTACGGACGAAACTTCTCTTCACCCTCCTCATTCTGTTTATATACAGAGTAGGGTGCTGGATTCCCACGCCCGGCGTTTCGACAGATCTCATTACGCAAGGCGTAGGGCAGACCAACTCATTCCTGGTACTGCTCAACGGTATATCGGGTAACGCACTCGGAAACGGCGCGTTCCTCGCCCTCGGTATCTCTCCTTATATTAACGCGTCCATTATAGCGCAACTCCTGACGGTCGCCATTCCCGCGCTCGAGCGTTGGAGCAAACAGGGCGACGAGGGCAAGCGCAAAATGGCGGTGTTCACCAGAGTGCTTACGGTCATACTTGCGATAGTTCAGGCAATCGGCGTGGTAATAAGCCTCAACACTATGGGATATATCTCCACTAACATTTACTCGGTAGAGATGCCCGTGTGGGTTGTTTGCATGCTTGTGTCGATAGTCCTTATCGCGGGCGCGGTGTTCACGATGTGGCTGGGCGAAAAGCTCACAGACCTCGGTATCGGCAACGGTATTTCGCTCATGATCTTCGTGGGTATCCTCGCTTCCGCAGGCATCTCCCTTCTTCAGAACATCACCGCGTGGTTCGAGGGCGGAGACCGTTCGGCACAGGCGCCTTGGCAGTTCGTTACCTTCTTCCTGATCATAGCTGTTGTGTTCGGCTTCATGGTATTCATCGACGGAGCGGAGCGCAAAATCCCCGTTCAATACGCAAAGCAGATCAAGGGAAGAAAGCAATACGGCGGACAGAACACGCATATACCCATCAAGATAAATGCGTCGGGCGTCCTTCCCATCATCTTCGCAACGGCAATTATATCCTTCCCTCAGCTCATTATGCAGCTTTGCAATGTGTCGGGTGACAACTGGTGGTATCAATACTTCTCGCCGACAGGCACACTGCCTTGGGGCTACTACGTCCTTGCGGGCCTCCTGATACTCTTCTTCAGCTACTTCTATTCGCTCATACAGTTCAGACCAGACGAGGTAGCGCGGAACTTGCAGCAATACGGCGGCTTTATCCCCGGTATCCGTCCGGGCAAAGCGACGGGCGAGTACCTCAAGAGAGTGAACAGAAGGCTGACGCTCTTCGGCGCGATATATCTCGTGTTGGTATTCGTCGTTCCCGGTCTCATTCTCACCTGGGTCAACAACCTCGCGTTCCCCGCACTGAAGGACATAGGTCTTACCAGCGCGTTCAGCTCGACGGGTATGCTGATCGTCGTATCGGTGGCTCTCGACTTCCAGAAGCAGCTCGAAAGCCAGCTGATGATGAGACAGTACAGAGGATTCCTTAAATAATACAATCGCGGCGTAAGTCGAAAGCGGCTTAAATGCTTACGGTTTGTTTTCGGTAGCGCTGCCGAAGTGGAGCGGTGCCGAAAAGGGGGATAAGATGAACATAATTCTTTTGGGCGCGCCGGGTGCGGGTAAAGGCACTCAGGCAACGCGTATCGAAGAAAACTACGGTCTGAAGCACATATCGACGGGCGACATATTCCGCCGTCACATGAGACGTCAGACTGAGATCGGCGAGGAAGCGAGGTCCTATATAAAGAAAGGACTTCTCGTCCCCGACGAAGTGACGCTTAAAATCGTCAAGTCCGCACTGGACGAGGTGCACGGCAAGAACTTCATGCTCGACGGCTTCCCCCGCAACCTCAACCAGGCGCAGCAGCTCGACGGGATCGCGAAGATCGACAAAGTAATAGACATACGCGTCGACTTCGATATCCTGACGGACAGAATTTGCGGTCGGAGGAGCTGCCTCGACTGCGGATATACGACGCACATATCCGTGCTCGGCGGGGCTAACACCTGCCCGAAATGCGGCTGCGAAATGACGCAGCGCGTGGACGACAGGGAAGAAACGGTAAGATCCCGCCTGCAGGTGTATGCGACGCAGACCGCCTCCCTCGTGGAGTACTACGAGAAGCAGGGCAAGCTCTTCACGGTAGACGGAATGGGCACGCCCGACGAAGTATTCGCGGAGATCAAGAAGGTACTCGGATGATACCGATAAGAAAGGGACGTGAGATCGAGAAACTTCGGCGCGCGGGGAAAGCGCTCATCGAAGTATTCGATACCGTCGCACCGCTGATTAAGCCGGGGATAACCACCCTCGAAATCAATGCGGAAATAGAGAAGAAGATCGCCTCTTTGGGAGCGACGGCGCCCTGCAAGGGATATCACGGATATCCCGCCGCGGCGTGTATATCGACGGACGACATCGTCGTTCACGGCATACCGTCGCTTAAAATGCTGAAAGAGGGCGAGATAGTCAGCGTGGATATCGTCCTGAAACTCGATGGGTATTGCGCGGACGCGACGAGGACGTACGCCGTGGGGAACATCAGCCCCGAAAAGCGTCGCCTCATCGAAGTTACCGAGCAATGCTTCCGCAACGGAGTAGCGAAGATAAGGGCGGGCGCACGCCTCGGCGACGCACAGCACGCCATACAGCTTACCGCGGAACTTGCGGGGTACGGCGTTGTGCGGGCAATGACCGGTCACGGTATCGGAACGAGCATGCACGAGGACCCCGTCATCGCGAACTACGGCGCGGCAGGCTCGGGACCGCTGCTCAAAGCGGGAATGTGCCTTGCAATCGAGCCCATGATTAACATGGGGGACTGGGACGTAGTAATCGACCGCGACGGTTGGACGTGTCGCACGGCGGACGGACTTCCCGCGGCGCATTACGAGAACACGGTGCTGGTGACGGAAAACGGCGCCGAGATATTGACGGAGCGATAGGATGCAGACAGGCAGTGCGGTCATAAGTAAGGCGGGCGGCGACAGCGGCAAGACGTACATCGTCCTCGGCTTTGACGAGAAGGGCTACGCGCTTGTATCGGACGGTAAGCGGCATTTGCTCGCCGCTCCGAAAAAAAAGAACGTCAAACATTTGTCCGACACGGGCAGGAGCGTCGATTTACCCAAAACTGACGCGGCTCTTCGGGCGGCAATCGGGAAGTTGGGACTTTCCGAAAAATAACAGGGAGGTATTATGTCGAAATCTGACGCTATTGAAGCGGAAGGCGTCGTGATCGAGTGCCTGCGCGGCGCGATGTTCAAGGTCAAGCTGACCAACGGATTCATCGTGACTGCGACGATATCGGGCAAGATACGACAGCACTACATCAAGATACTCGAAGGCGACTCGGTTAAAGTCGAGATGTCTCCGTACGACATAACCCGCGGCAGGATAACTTACCGCAACAAGACCTGAAAAAATTCGAAATCACGTTTAATCAAGGAGATAATTATGAAAGTTCGTACTTCCGTAAAACCCATGTGCGACAAGTGCAAAGTCATCAAGAGACACGGTAAGGTAATGGTAATCTGTTCGAAATACCCTAACCACAAGCAAAGACAAGGCTGAGTCGAAAACAATCCGTTCGCTTATCCGCCGACATTCCACGGCGGATGGGCGGGCGCGTCATCATAGATAATTCATCTAATCAAATCAGGAGAACAAAATGGCAAGAATTGCAGGTATCGATTTGCCCAAAGAAAAGCGCGTAGAGATAGGGCTTACCTATATCTTCGGCATAGGCAGACCAACGGCAACAAAGATTTTGGCTGAAACCAAAGTCAATCCCGACACGCGCGTAAAGGACCTCACGGAGGAGGAAGTACAGCGCCTCAGGGAGTATGTCGATAAGCACATTGTAACGGAGGGAGATCTTCGCAGAGATATCTCTCTCAATATCAAGCGTCTTATGGAGATAGGCTGCTATCGCGGCGTAAGACACAGAAAGGGGCTTCCCGTTCGCGGTCAGTCCACCAAGCAGAACGCGCGTACCCGTAAGGGACCGAAACGCACGGTCAGCAGAAAGAAGTCCAAGGCGTAAGGAGTAAATCATGGCAGTAAAGAAAGTTACGGCAAAGAAAAGAATCACCAAAGGCGTAGACAAGGGTCAGGTGCACATTCAGGCTTCTTTCAACAACACGATCATAACGATTACGGACGAGAGAGGCAACACCATCACCGCGTCGAGCGCAGGCGCTACGGGTCTCCGCGGCAGCAGAAAGAGCACTCCGTTCGCGGCACAGATAGCGTGCGAGAAAGCGGCGAAGGAAGCATACGACGCAGGAATGCGCAGTGCGGAAGTTTTCGTCAAGGGTCCCGGCTCCGGCAGGGAATCGGCAGTGCGCGCCGTCGAAGCGTGCGGTATCAAAGTAACCGCCATAATCGACGTTTCGCCCATACCGCATAACGGTTGCAGACCGCCCAAGCGCAGAAGAGTTTAAGGAGATCAGGCAATGGCAAGAACAATATCACCCAGCTGCAAGAAATGCAGACGAGAAGGTCAGAAATTATATCTCAAAGGCGACCGTTGCACGGCGGAAGGCAAGAAGTGCGCGTTTGACAGACGCCCGACGCCTCCCGGACAGCACGGGCTCGCCCGTCATAAGAATTCCGAATACGGCATGCAGCTTCGCGAGAAGCAGAAGGTTCGCCGCATTTACGGACTTCAGGAAGGTCAGTTCCACGGCTACTACGAGAGAGCGGAGCGCATGAAGGGCGTCGTAGGCGAGAACATGCTCGCGCTTCTTGAAAAGCGCCTCGACAATGTGGTATACCGCATGGGTATCGGCGCTTCGAGAGCGCAGTCCCGCCAGATCGTAAACCACGGTCACATAACCGTGAACGGCAAGGTCGTTGACATCGCTTCCTATCAGGTCAAAGTCGGTGACGAGATCGGTATCAAAGAGAGCAAGAAAGACAAGGCTTGCTTCACCGCCCTCAAAGGCGCAAAGATTACGATGCCTCAATGGGTCACCTTCGATACGGCTACGCTTACGGGTAAGGTTATCGCCAACCCGAAGAGAGAGGATATCGACTCCAACATTACCGAGTCTCTCATTATCGAGAAATACTCCAAGTAATGCGGGTTACTACTCAGCAGCAGCTTGAAATCGTAAAAGACCAATCAATCATCGAAAACTTCGGTTTTCGCGATCCGTCCCGGCGTTTTATGTTAGCAACCGCGGACGGAAAGGAGACTTAAAAATCATGATGGAAATCGAAAAGCCCAAGATTACTATCGAAGAAAGCGCGGATCTCCGCGAAGGCGTGTTCACCGTCGAGCCCCTCGAAAGAGGCTATGGCATTACGCTCGGGAACTGCCTCAGGCGTGTACTTCTCTCCGCTCTTCCCGGTACGGCTGTCGTCGGTATCGAGATCAAGGGAGTTAGTCACGAGTTCAGCGTGATAAAGGGCATTAAAGAGGACGTCGCCGAGATTATCCTCAACCTCAAGGGGCTTAATCTCAAAGCCAAATATGAGGATACCACGATAACCAAGACGTTGCGCCTCTCCAAGCATGAAGCGGGAGTAGTCACTGCGGCGGATATCGTAACCGACCCCGAGATCGAAATACTCAACCCCGAGATGTACATCTGCACTCTCGACGACGGCGCAGACCTCGATATGGAGCTGACCGTTGCGAAGGGAAGAGGCTACGTTGTGGCAAGCCACCTCAAAGACCTCGGTAAGCCTATCGGATACATTCCCATCGACGCTATCTTCACCCCCGTCAAGGCGGCAAGCTACGCCGTCGAGAACGCCCGCGTCGGACAGAGTTTAGACTATGACAAGCTCACTCTGACGGTTAAGACGGACGGAAGCCTGTCCGCGAAAGACGTTCTTTCCCTCGCGGCTCGCACGATAGACGATCACATCAGGCTCTTCGCCAATCTTTCGGATATGTTCGCGGGTATGGATATTCTCGTATCCCGTCCCGAGGACAGACAGCAGAAGGTGCTGGAAATGAGCATCGAGGAAATGGATCTCTCCGTCCGCAGCTACAACTGCCTCAAACGCGCGGGAATACAGACCGTCGAGGATCTTACCAAGCGCAGTGAGGAGGATATGCTTAAAGTGCGTAACCTCGGCAGAAAGAGTTTGGACGAGGTTATCGCAAAGCTCAGAGGATACGGGCTGGACCTCAAGACCAACGACGACTGATTGCGGTCAATGAATTTAATTAAGGAATAACGAAAATGGAAAACAGAAAATTAGGCAAAGCCACCGATAAGAGAATAGCGCTGCTCCGCGGACAGGTGACCGACTTGCTTTGGTACGGACGTATCGAGACGACGTACGACAGAGCCAAAGAAGTCCAGAAGATGGCGGAAAAACTCATAACCAAGGCAGTCAACAGCTACACCGACACCGTGAAGAAGGTAGAGACTCGTCAGCGCAAAAAGAAGGATAAGAAGGGCAACGTGACCGTGGAAGAGTATAAGGTCGAGCTTATCAACGACGGTCCCAAGAAGCTCGCCGCACGCCGCAGCATTATGGCGGTCGTATACGGCAAACAGGAGACCAAGGGCTTCACCGAGTCCAAAGCGGCATACCGCGTTCGCACGGGCAAGATCAAGCACCCGCTTATCGAGAAGATCTTCAATGAGTACGCTCCCAAATACGCCGATCGCGCCACCGAAAAGGGCACGAAGGGCGGCTATACCCGCGTGCTTAAAAACGGCACCCGCCGCGGCGACGGTGCGGAGTTGGCAGTTATCGAACTCGTCTGATAACCGCCCCCTGAGCAATACAAAGTTTTCGGAACGGTTCCGCCACAAGCGGAGCCGTTTTCGCATGCTATCGCATTGCGCGGGTTGGTACGTTGGTAAATAAGTGTTTTATTTAATATAATAATCAGCTTTATGTGTAATATATAGCTTTTCAGGTAATAGGCAAGACAATCCCCTCAGGCGCAACAAGTTGCGCCAGCCCCCCTCGACTTCGGGCGGCCACATTCGTCCCAAACTTTTCGTGGAAAAAGTTACTAACTTGTAGCATTACGAGAGGCGTTGTTTTTTTTATCGATAGCGACTGACCCGTGTGGGCCGCCCGAAGTCGAGGGGGGCTGGCACGGCGTAGCCGTGACTGAGGGGATTGTCTTGTTGTGTACTTGCAAAGTAATAATTAACTTGAAAAGCTATTGTTACATCAAATAAAACCTTTTTCTCGACCCGAGCGCGGCGGAGAGTGCCTACAACCCCGCCAGACGCCCGAAATTTGCGCATGGCGGCTCGCTCGGGACGGGACGACTATTTTTTATCTACTCGCGGCAGACGGCGGTATAATGCCGCGTTATTCGTCAATAATCAATGGATATGGACGGGGATATTAACGAAAATATCGGCGACATTGACGATATCGACGGCGTTACGGACGGCGCGGGCGTTGCGGACGGGCAATCAGCCGAATCGAGAAGCGGGCGAGAGACTCTTCGTGTGTTGCTACTCCTCGCGCAATGCGGGCTTGCCGTTGCTTCGGCGGTGGTGTTCTGGACTTGTGAGCTGTGGGCGAGTGACGGGACGGGCGGCGGGTCGCTCTCTCTTATCGGCGACTTCGGGGATATCGTGCGGCGGGTCGCGGAACTTGCGTCGGGGCTGGCGGTGGATATGCCGACTTCGCTGCTCCTCGCTCTGTCCGACTTGCTGTATTGGGCGGCGGTCGCGCTCACTGCCGTAGCCCTGCCCCTTATAGCCCTTGCCGCCGTACTCGGCTTGCTCCTCCGTGGCGGACGGGGCGGACCGCGAACGGTCTCCGCCATGGCGGCTTTCCCCCTCTCCGTCATTCTTGCCGCGAAGTTTGCGGGGGCGGAGACGGACTTGTCGTCGGCGCCGTGTATATGCGCACTCTTAGGGACGGCGGGGGTAGTAACTCTGTTTGCGGCGCGGTTAATTACGGCGCGGGAGTCCGCCTTGAAAATCGTCGGTGGCGGGGCAGTGCTAATATCCGTAGGCGCGGCGGCGGCGCTGTACCCGACGGAGATTGCGGCGGGGCTGACCCCGACGG
>CANPYH010000005.1 GCA_947588325.1 uncultured Clostridia bacterium | reverse complement strand
GCGGGGTAAATCTTGATGAAGCCACCCTCCTCGAGATCGAGCGTAACTATTACGGGCGAATTTTTACCCAGCCCCAGCACACTCATAACATCTTTCGGTATGTGCAGCCGACCCTGCGGATCTATTTTTGTAACCGTTCCTATTCCTGCGCTCATTGCGCCTCACCTCCTAATGTCGTAATATCCGCCGTTTATGGCGTTATTCAGCATTTCGATCTTTGTCTTATCGTCGTCGCCGCTCTGAATATCCAAGCGGATGAGAATGTCTATCAGCTTACTGTTGGTAAGCGTCTTGCCGTTGAGCTGACAATGCTGGATAAACTCCCACAGCTTCGGTCGCACAATATCCGCGACGCACATATCGTTCATAATGTCCTCGTAACTCTCGCGCACGCGCGCACGTGTTACATCTCTTTCCTTACTTCCTTTCTTACTTACTTCTTCTCTTTCCTCTTCTGAACTACTCTCTACTATACTTACCTTATCTATACTAACCTGTGGATACATTTTGTTTCCATTTTGTATACATTTTGTATCCAACGGTTGAGAGGCTCTTTCAAGTTCGGTGTAAGCCTTTTTTTCGTCAAGCCCGAGTGTCAATTTCTCTTCTATGTATGTGGTCGGCTTGCAGCGGTCGCTTTGAATGTAATTATGTATCCGCCAGTGTTTGATTACCACTACGCCGCTATCAAAGGTCAGCAGAAACCGCTTGACGATCAAGAGCTTCAGGTCGTCCTCGCTCGCACCTATCATCGACCGGATACGCTTCGGGTTACCAACGAAGCCCTCATCGTCCGCGCGCATCGAAAGGTGGAAGTAAAGTGCCTGCGCCGAGAGCGGCATGTCGAGGAACGCGTCGCTGTCTATTATCGACTTTGCAAACATTCTGCGCTCTGCCATTACTCCTCCTTCGGGACCTCGTCGAACTTCAGTCCCATAACTGCCGCGATCGCACGCCCACGCTTATCGAGAGAACGGAGATTATACAGCTTCTGACGCAAAGCCTTGTTCTCGACGCTCTTTGCGAGTTTGACGTAAGGCGAGGCTTTGAGCCGCTCTATTTCGGCTACTATTTCCTCTGTCGTCATTGTAGATTTCATACCGCACCCCCTCAAAACGGCAAGTCGTAACCCTCGACAGGCTCCGATTCAATGAGCGGCTTTCCGCTTTTCTTTTTAGCCTGTTGGGGTTTCGGCTCCGCAGCAGCCTGATCGCGCGGACTTAAAAACTCGACCTCATCCGCGACGATTTCCGTTACCTTCCTGTTCTCGCCGCGCTCGGTCTGATAGGTGCGCGTTTGCAGTCTGCCGATAATGCCTGCCTTCTTGCCCTTCTCCAAATACTTGCCGCAATTCTCGGCGAGGTTGCCCCACACGACAATATCGAAGAAGTCGCACTCCCTGTCGCCGTTTGCATTCGCAAAGGCGCGATTCACCGCGAGAGAGAATTTGCATGCCCATTTCCCGCTTGACGTGCTTACCATTTCGGGGTCCCGCGTAAGGTTCCCGATTAAAAATACCTTGTTCATAGTTCTTTACTCCTTGTGATAAATTCTTTCGGCGTCCGGAAAACCCGGATACCATAGTTCGAGGTGCTCCTTGGCAAACTGTAAGAGCTTGTCCCTTTCAGACGTTTGGTCGAGCCTGCGGTGGCAGCGTGGGCAGAGCGTGAGAATGTTCTGCTCTATACCAAGCCCGCCGTGCGAACGCGGAATATAATGCGCATTGGGCAAACCGGGAAACCCACAGAAAATACACAGTCCCCGATCGCGCTTGTAGACCGCACACTTGACTTCGTAACTTATGGAACAAGCCTTTGTCCGTTTGTTCATTGAGCGCCCTCCCAATTTTCGATGAGGCTTGCAAGTTCGTCGGGCGTCCTTGTTTCGATCCCGAGTTCCTTTGCCTCGTAAATTACACCGTCGATGAGCCGCTTCATTTCGGCTTTGTCGAGGGTGTGCGTTTGCTTGTAAAAAAGATATTGACTGTACCTCTGTCCGTTCTTTGCGACGAAATCGCCTATCCATTTTGCGTAAGGATAATACGCCTCGACCTTGGCGCTTTTCGGAAGGGCGACAATAAGTTGCTCGCCGCCCTCCGTAGCGATCGTGCCGTATTCGAGGACCATTTTCGTTTTGGCTTCGTCGGCACTTATATTCAGCACCTTTGCGATTTTATCGACGAGAACATGGAAATAGCTGTTTGCGTTAAGGCTCCGCTTCTCCGTATACCAACAGAACGCCATTTTGAGCCGTTCTTTGCCGCTTGCAAGCCCTGTTCGTATCGCGGCGACCGTTTGCCTTGCGGCGTACGTTTCGCCGTTGGAGACGCAAACAGAGAGAACGAGCGAACCGTCGGCGTCTGCCAAGCAGTTTTCAAACCTGCATTCAAATTCGCCTATTACGCTCGCCATTTTACCCCTCTCGAACGGTTACTTTAACGTAGCCCGCAGTCGTGGTCGTTTTGGTATACTTCTCCGCAATGTCGGGTTGCTCCGCCTTCAGGCGCGTAGTGTCGATAGTTTGCTTCGTGGACGGTGATACGCAGGTAATGAGCATACGCTTGTCCGTCGTTTCAAAGCTCTTGATCATCTGCTTGTCCATAATCTCGTAAAGCTTGGCGCGATACTCTTTCGCGACGCTCTCGGCTTTCTTCTTCGCCTGTTCGGCGCGGATAAGCTCGTTCTCAGCTTCCTGCGCCCTTGCGAGCAATTCGGACGGAATGATAAGTCCCGGCTCGGAGTAGATCTCGCCTTTTCTCTCACACTCGAGCAGACGGTCGATATTTTCGGCAGGGATACGTTCAATGGGGATAGCCTCGGACCTTGCGCCAAGGTGGAATATGTAGAGGCGGTCGAACTTGCGCCCGCTTGCTCTCTCGTAGAGTGACAATTGCCAAGCGTAGGAGCGCCTGTCCACCTTCGCCGTGCTCTTAACGTCCACGAGGACGCTCTCGTCTCCTATCTTGCCTATAATGTCCGCCGTACCCGCATACAAGAGCGCATCCGCCTCTTCCTCGGTCAGATCGCCGTCGGGCAGGATGACCTCGCTCTCGAGTGGTTCGAATCTGAGCTCGTTGCAAATGCGGAGGAAGTCGTAGAACTCCGATGTGAAGCCCCCTTCTCCGCCCTTGATATAGTCCTCGATTTCCTCGTGGATAGCGACGCCTCTGTCCGCCGCGCGCTTCAGCACCTCGTCGCTAACCGCCGAATAGTCGGGAGTAAGACCGTGCTTTTTGAGCAGCGTCGTAACGCTTATGAGGCGCCTGTCGCCTATTGTGTAGGTATGGTCGGCGGGGTTGAATATTACTCTCATTAGTTGCCTCCTTCCTGCGACGTTGTTTTCTTTTCCGCCGCACGCTTCTTCATAGCGATTGCTTTCTCCACGTCGTCAGCCGTGAGCTCGCTCACCGAGCCGCGCTTGCAATAGTTTGCAAGGCGCGGGAGGTCGATACCCGCCTCTTCCGCCGCTTTGAGCTGTTCCTGCGAGGCGTATGTGACCGCCTCTTCCTTCTTGCGTCCCATGTTCCCGCTGGGGTTCGCGTCGGGGTCCTCGCCCGTCTGTATCTTGTACGCTTTGAGAAGAGCGTACTTGTCGGCGTAGGTCATTGCCTTCCCGGGCGCCTTGTCCTGCGTATCCACGCCGTCCCCATAGGTGATGATATCCATGTAGTCATCGGGGTTGTCTATGTTGACGAAGCGGTAGGTCACTTCGAGTCTCAGGAAGTAGGTCGTTCTCTCGCTCTCGTTCCCGTTGTAAGTGGTCTTCGTTACGAGGGTATCGTCCTTGATGATTGACCGCTTAACAGGGAAGGAGTAGATTCCGAAGCGTTCTTCGACGGGCTTGACCGCCTCCAGAACGTCCGCCTCGGCGACAGCTTTATATGACTGTCCGCGGTTTATATCTACTTTGAGGTTTTTCGCCACGCGGTTGATTTCAGAGGTCGCCCGCAGCATACGCCGGTAAATGTTGAGGCTTTCGGCGTTGGGCTGCTTGTCTGTAATGTTCTCGCTCATTGTTTATTCTCCTCGTCGGGTTCGCCGTTCTCCTCACCAAGTGCCTTTTTGAGGATATCCCTGCGGTAGTCGACCATTCCCTCGGCGTCTTTCAGAACATCTGCGAGAGCCGCGAGTTGGTCTGCGGTTACGCTGCCCGACAGAAGCCTTGTCGATATAGCCTCGACAATGAGTTCCTTTTTGAGTTCTGCCATTTTAAGATCGTTTTTGAAGTATTCAATACGTGCGTTTTCCATAGTGTTTTAATTCTCCTTGACTTTTTAGATTTTTTGCGATATATTGTTGGTAGTTAAACTTTCATAGTGGGTTTAACACTCTTTGATGTCCCACCGTTATCGCAAGGTACGGTGGGATTTCTTTTCTCTTCCTTCAGCAGCTCGTCGTATCGTTCCTTAAGCTGCCTAATGCAGGCGGCGATCCAAGCGCCTATGCTCTTGTAACCGCATTTCTGCAAGACCTCTCTCGTGAGAGTGGCGCGACACTCATTGTCCAAGCGGACGGTCATTTTGTACTCGGAAGGTTCCGCGTGTACCCTTGCCCCGCCTGTCATTTTGACCTCAACCGTTCCCGGAAGTAAAATAACTTCGTCGGGCGTATAAATGTCCGAGGCAGCACACCCGAGAACTTGCAAGACCTTGCGGAAGTCGTCAGGAATAGGAAGCACACGATAGTTTTCGTACCGCGACAGCATAGACGGATCTATTCCCGTAGCTTCAGCCACCTGCCGAGCTTGCAGACCTTTCGCCTCTCGAATTTCCCGAAAGTTTGCCATACTACCTCCTTTGCGCCAAATGCGCCTTTAACAAATCTCGCACGATATCGCTGACCGACTTTTCCTCCGCTTTCGCAAAGTCGAGCAGCTTCTCATGCATCGCGCTTGAAACGACAACCGTAATGCGCTTCCTGTTCTCACCGCCGAATTGTTTACCGCCGTGAACGTTTCCCATTCGTTTACACCTCCTTTAGATATTTGACCTGCCTCGTCGGCGCGGGTAGGTCGGCTCCCGCGGACGCCTCTCGGCGTTTCGGCTTATTCCTTCATAAGCTCCTCTAAAAAGTTAAGAATAAGTTTGGTCGCGGTAATAGCGCCCTCCCAATAAGCAACACTGACAAGGTTACCGTCCCGCTTATCCTGTTCCCGCATTGATACATTCGTCTCTATGCTCCCTGTGATATACGTCCGTAGGCGTTCGACGTCCTGCGCGGTCATTGTCTTTTTCATTCCACTATTAAGATCCTTGGCGAGCGCTTCCGCCGCATCCTTGTCGTCCGTCAGCTCCCCGGCATATTCGACGTTACCACTGTGCAACGGTTCATTCTCGCGGAACTTGCGCCCGACGTGATAAACCTTCTTGTCCCCGATAAGGTTTGTAAAGACTTCCCACTTCATTCGGCTACCTCCTTTTTTATCTCCTCGATTATATCCTCGACGGTAAAGCCTTGCGTGTGAATGATATAGCGCACATTCGGGAGAAGGCTTGATTTGCAAATCAGGACCCTACTCAAATCGGGACGCGTACTGCCGGGCGTCGGTTCATTTTCGACGATTTCGGCGGTGCTGATGATTTTTCTCGCCATAAATTGAAGCTCTTCTTGCGTTCTTGCTTTGGTGGTATCCTTCTCCCATTCTTCATTGCGCCATTCTCTGACAATTAGCATTTGATTACCTCCTTTCAATACACAACTCATTTTCATGCCCTCCTCTTAATAAATTTCCAAAGCCCATTCAGCGGTAAGCTGATTTCCGCGAGCCTTTACTTTGACGTACTTCGGACTTTCGTCGCTCTCACGGTAATCTCCATTAATCGCATACTCGATATGAAAGGTCGCCGTTGCGCTTTGCACTCCGATGCTCATTTCCTGCGCAAGCACGTTTCTTATTTCGGCGAGCTTGCCCGACTTCTTATAATGTTCCTTTGCTTGCTGTTCGAAAAAGGTTATTGCCTTTTTCATCATAGTTCCGAGTGTCATCTTTTTACGCCTCCACCGCTTCTTCGATATTCCCCGATGCCTCTTCGAGGTTGTCCAGTGCGCTTTCGAGAGCGTCGATCGCTTCCTGCGCGCGGTCGCCTTTTTCTCCGCCTTGGAAGCTCTCGGGCATATCGTCGTAATAATCCTGCTCTTCGTCGCGAAGTTCTTCGAGCGCCTCTCGCAATTCATCGAGCTTGCTCGAAATGTCGCTAAGTTGTTTTCTGCGTACATTGTTCATAGTGGTTGTAACTCCTTATAAATAAAAATGGGTCCGTAGCATAACTACGAACCCTCAAAAAAATGGTCTGTAATCATGTTACAGACCTATTATAAAATAACAGTTATTGCTTGCGCATAAATTCATTATATAGTTTAATCATTATAGAGAGATTATAATTATACAGAAAGACTATAGTTAATTTATTCAGAGAGTCGGCAATAGAAAAAACCTCCGTAGCATGGTAGCTACGGAGGCTTTTCCATTATTTCGCTTTATTATTTCGCGTAATCAACGCTACGCAATTCCCTTATGACGTTGACTTTGATCTGTCCGGGGTATTGCATTTCGTTCTCTATCTGCTTTGCGATATCCCTTGCGAGGAATACCGTTGCCGCATCGTCCACGACTTCGGGCTTGACTATTATGCGCACTTCGCGCCCCGCCTGTATGGCAAAAGATTTCTCGACGCCGGGATGGGAGTTAGCGATATTCTCCAACTGCTCGAGGCGTTTGACGTAGTTTTCCAGCGATTCGCGCCTTGCGCCGGGTCTTGCGCCGCTTATAGCGTCCGCGCACTGCACGATAATAGCCTCGAGAGTTTTCGGCTCTATGTCGTTATGGTGCGCCGCTATGCAGTGGATAACTTCCTCGTTCTCCTTATACTTCTTCGCGATATCGACGCCGATCGAGATATGCGTTCCCTCGGTCTCGTGGTCGATGGACTTACCTATATCGTGGAGCAGCCCCGCGCGCTTGCATATTGCGACGTTTGCGCCAAGCTCGGCGGCGATATTGCCCGCGAGATGAGACACCTCGATAGAGTGTTTGAGTACGTTCTGACCGTAGCTGGTACGGAACTTCATTCGACCGAGCAGTCTCACGAGTTCGGGGTTGAGGTTAAACACGCCCGTTTCGAACATGGCGTTCTCGCCCGCTTCTTTGATCTGCGCGTCTATCTCCTTGGTCGCTTTCGCAACGATATCCTCGATTCTGCCGGGGTGGATACGCCCGTCGGATATGAGTTTTTCCAGCGTTACGCGGGCAATCTCTCTGCGTATCGGGTCGAATGCAGAGAGAACTACCGTGTCGGGCGTGTCGTCGATTATGAAGTCAACGCCCGTCGCCTGCTCAAGCGCCTTGATATTACGCCCCTCTCTGCCGATTATTCTGCCCTTCATTTCGTCGTTGGGCAGCGTTACGGTGGATACGGTTATCTCCGAGCTGTGGTCTACGGCGCATCTCTGGACGGAGAGCGCAATAATCTCCTTGGCTTTTTTGTCGCCCTCTTCCTTCGCCTGTTGTTCGATTTCCCTGACGAGCTTTGCGGCGTCGCGCTTTGCCTCGTCCTCCATTGCGTCGATCAGCTGTTTCTTCGCGTCCTCCTTGCTGAGCCCCGCGACTTTTTCAAGTTCGTCAACCATGCGCCTGTGCGCGTCGTCGACTTCTGCTTTCTTTGCGTTCAGCTCTTCCTGTTGCGAAGCGAGGTTATTCTTAATCTCTTCGATTCCCTCCAACTTCGCGTCGAGGTTGGCTTCCTTCTTTTCCAGCAATCCCTCTTTCTTGTCGAGGGACGATTCGCGTTGGCTTAAACGTTGTTCGCTCTTCTGCACCTCGTTGGTGCGCTCGCGAAGTTCGTTTTCCATCGCTTTTCTCTCTTTTTCTACTTCAGCTCTTCCCTCTTCAATCGCTTCTTTTCGCAGCGATTTAGCCTCGATAAGAGCTTCTTCGACCTTTTTTGCTGCCAATTGCTCGGTTTTACCGATCTTTTTCTTTTTTAAGAAATGGTATATCAGTATTCCCACGAATGCACCGAGCACAAGTCCCACAATTGGAAAGACAATTGCGCAAACGGTTGCAACGTCGGCTAAAAGATATGCTCCCATGTTTACCTCCTTTCAGGTTATTTATTTTTAATGCTATATGGGCAATAACATACTATATAATTATTGTGCGGTTTTTTTCGCGTACGCCTCGCGGATCTTGCCTTCGACCTCGTCGGCAAGCTCTTTATTTGTTTCCAAAAGCGAGCGGAGTTTCTCGCGACCCTGCGCGATACGCTCCCCGTTATACCCGAACCAGGACCCGCTCTTGGTTATGATACCGTAATCGATACCCATATCGATAAGGCAGCCCTCGCGACTTATACCCTTGCCGTATATGATATCGAACTCGGCAGTCTTGAAGGGCGGCGCCATCTTGTTCTTGACGACCTTGACCTTCGCCCTGTTACCGACTATCTCGGTGCCGTCCTTAACCGAATCCACCTTCCTTATATCGAGACGGACGGACGCATAGAATTTAAGCGCCTTACCGCCCGTGGTCGTCTCGGGCGATCCAAAGAACACCCCGACTTTTTCACGAAGCTGGTTGATGAATATAAGAAGCGTGTTGGTCTTTTCCGCAACGGCGACGAGCTTACGGAGCGCTTTGGACATAAGACGAGCCTGAAGTCCGATCTGGCTGTCCTCCATTTCCCCGTCTATCTCCGCTTTAGGCGTCAGCGCCGCAACGGAGTCAACGACAACGACGTCGATTGCGCCGCTGCTTATGAGTTCGTCGACGATATTGAGCGCCTGCTCACCCCAATCGGGCTGGGATATATAGAGGTTATCCATATCTATCCCGAGATTTTTTGCGTAGTAAGGGTCGAGCGCGTGCTCTGCGTCGATAAAAGCTACTTTGCCGCCGAGCTTTTGCGCCTCGGCAATGACGTGGAGAGTGAGCGTGGTTTTACCGCTGGACTCGGGTCCGTATATCTCCACAATGCGCCCGCGAGGCATACCGCCGATACCGAGCGCAAGATCAAGCGGAAGGCAGCCAGTCGGAATAACCTCGACGCTCTTTACCGAGTCGTCCGTCATCTTCATTATTGCGCCTTCGCCATGTTCCTTTCTGATTTTTATGATTGCAAGTTCGAGCGCTTTCTCTCTCTCCGCTTCAATCACACTTTTTTCTTTTTCCATTATATATCTCCTTTCGCGGCGGAGAGATACCTTTCGAGTTCGAACAGCGCCGTATTGACGCCAGTCTCCGTTATCTCATGCCGCAACTCTTCAACCGACTTTTTGTCGGCGTTTTTTACTTCGTAAAACCTCTCGAAAACGTGGATAGTCTGTCTGTCGCCGACCGCCACATAGAACAGTCCGACCTGTCCTTCCTTTTCCGACGTCGGACCCGCGTTCCCCGTCGTCGCGACCGCAATGTCGCACTTGGGGTTATCGAGCAGACCGAGCGCCATTTCATATGCCGTATCCGCCGACACCGCGCCTTTACTCTCGAGGACCTCGCGAGGGACGCGAAGCCGCGCCGTCTTGGAGTCGTTGGTATAGCACACGACGCTTTCGAGGAGGTTGTTGCTCATGCCGGGGTACGCCACCAGCGCGGAGGCAAGTCCGCCGCCCGTAAACGACTCGGCAAGGCTGAGCTTTTTCCCGCTCCCCATCAACAGACGCGCCGTTTGTTCGGCGAGCGAGATGTCCTTTGTCGCGTATATATATCCGCCGATCGCCCGCGTTACGCCCTCTATTACTTCGGTTATAGCCGCGGACTGCACGCTCTTTGCGTATCTTATTCGGACGTCGCACATCTGACCGTTCGCCGCAAATTCGAAGAAAATCTTGTTCCGCCCCTTGGTATACTCTTTGAGCAGTTCTTTAAGCTCTTCCGCCGCTACGCCGAAAGTCTTGAATATCACGGTGTTATAGCTGCTCTTGGTCTTGCGGTTCATGAGCGGTATTACCACGCTTCTGACGACGTTTTCGTCCAACGTCGGCATGGGCACGAAGTAGCGATCGCCTATCCTGACATATCCGTACGCCGCCGCAACGTTCTCTCCGAAAAAGTCGTACAGCGACGTGAGGTCCCCGCAAGCGACGTACAGTGCCTCTCCGTCTCCCTGTCCGAGTATGTCGCCGACCGACGAGCCGTCGTCTATGTAGTATATCCTGTCCGTCTTATAACCTTTATCGGAAAGCAACACGGAAAAGCGCTCGAAATCAAACGCGCCGCCAAGTGTTTTCCGTCCGATCATAAGAAGGTTAAGGTCCATAGTATTCCCCGTCTCCCCTCAGGCGTTCTTGAACACGTCGCTGTATTTGCGGCAGTACAGCACGCAGGAAATGATAGCCATTACCATTGCCACCGCGAGACATGCGAAGCCGATATAGAATATTATCTGCGCAGCAAGCACGCTGAACAGCCTCGTGTCGGGCACGAGAAGTATTATCATTATGCCCACCATTTGCAGTACTGCCTTTATTTTGCCGGGCATGTCCGCCGAAACGGCCTTCCCGCTGCTCGACTTAAAGGACTTAAGCGCCATAACAAACACTTCGCGGGAGACCATAACCACCGCTATAACGGCGATGCATATGTTAAACGCAAGGGCTACGCTGCCTTTGAACATAGTGCCCAGAGGCGACGCCACCGCGAAGATATATATGAGAAGTATGAGCGCGCTTCCGCACAACAGCTTATCCGCCGCCGTGTCGAACAGCTTGCCGAAGTCGGTTATCATGTTCCACTTGCGGGCAAGGTGTCCGTCGAGATAGTCGGTAAAGGACGCCGCGGCAAATACGAGAAATGCAAGATAGTCGTTGAAATACCCAAGCACGTCGACCTCGAGGAAAACGAGTGCGACGAATATGGGTATCATTACTATCCGTGCTATCGTCAATCTGTTTGGAATGTTCATACCATTTCTCCTATCAGGTCGTACCCGTCATACCCCGTTATACGCACGTCATATACGTTGCCGACCTCGGCAAATGCGCCCGTGAAGTATACCGCACAGTCTATGTCGGGAGCGTCCCACTCCGTCCTACCCGCAAACATATTGCGGTCGTAGTCGATATCTTCATACCTGACTTTGAGGACTTTGCCGACCAGCGACGCGTTACGTTCCGCCGCATTCTTCGCGGCTATCTCCGCAATCGCGCGTTCCCGTCTGCGCTTTGTCGCCACGGGTATCTGCTCTTTCATCCGAGCCGCCGCCGTGCCCTCTTCTTTGCTGTACGCAAACACGCCGAGGCGTTCGGGCTTATACGTGCGGACAAACTCTTTGAGTTCCTCGAACTGCGCCTCCGTCTCCCCCGGGAAACCGACAATGAGAGTGGTGCGCACCGCTATGTTTCTCTCGCGGAGTTTTGCAAACAGCCGCTCTATCTCCGCCTTGCTGCTCCTCCGCCCCATTCTTTTGAGCACCTCGTCCGATATGTGCTGCAAAGGAATGTCTATGTATTTCGCTATCCTGTCCTCGCTCGCGATCAGATCGATAAGTTCGTCGCTTACGAGCTCGGGATAGCAATACAGCAGTCTGATTTTTTCGAACCCGCACTCGCTCAATATGCGTCTCACGAGTTCGGTCAGCTTATACTCTCCGTATAAGTCTTTGCCGTAGTTGGTTACGTCCTGCGCAACGAGAATAAGCTCTTTTACCCCGTCGCTCTCGAGGAATTTCGCCTCGCTCACGAGACTTTCAAGGGTGCGCGAGCGGTACTTGCCGCGAATGGCGGGTATTGCGCAATAGGTGCAATGGTTGTCGCAACCCTCGGCAATCTTGAGAAAGGCGTAGTGCGGAGGCGTGGATAGTATCCGCTTCTCCGTCGGCGCGTCGTTTCCGTCCACCGCGACTTTGACGCCGCCACGAATTATATCGCATATCGCCGAGTAGTCGTTTATCCCCACAAAGCTGTCCACTTCGGGAAGCAGCTCGGCTATCTTCGCCTTGTAGCGCATGGGCAGACAGCCCGTAACTATCAACTTTTTGAGCTTGCCCGTCTCCCGAAGTTTAGCGGCGGCGAAGATGGTATCTATCGACTCCTTTTGCGCAGCCTCGATAAACGCGCAGGTATTGATAATTATAACCTCTGCTTCGGACATATCGTCAGTCACCGCAAAGCCGCCGTCCGCAAGTCGGGCAAGTATGTTTTCGGTATCAACGCGGTTTTTGTCGCAGCCCAACGAAATTATTGCAACTTTCTCATTATTCATTGAAGGGCGTACCGAAAACTTCTTCGAATTGTGCTTCCGTCATGAGTATTTCCCTCGGCTTGGAGCCTGCATAAGGTCCTACCCACCTGCGCTGTTCGAATACGTCGATTATCCTCGAAGCGCGCGCATAGCCGAACTTGAAACGGCGTTGGAGCATGGATGTGCTCGCCATTCCGCTCGTGATGAGACTGCGCATGATCTCGGGATACATGACTTCGTCCGCGTTCGGGTCGTCTCCCTCGTCGGAAGCGACGACGTCGGCGGGCTGTTCCTTGTTTGCGAGTATGACGTTCTCGATATTCTCGTCGTACTCTGACTTATTATGCGATTTGATATAATCAACGACGGAGACGATCTCTTCGTTGGAGACATACGCGCCCTGAAGTCTTATAGGCTCGGAGGTAGATGTCAGAAGCATATCGCCGTTACCGAGCAGAGCTTCCGCGCCCATCTGGTCGAGTATCGTCCTCGAGTCGGCAACGGATGTGACCTTGAAGGCAATACGCGTGGGCAGATTCACCTTAATCGTACCCGTGATAATATCGACGGAAGGACGCTGGGTTGCAAGAACGAGGTGTATGCCCGCCGCACGCGACTTCTGTGTGATAATTCGTATGCGGTTCTCGACGTCCTTTTTGCGCATGGACATAAGGTCGGCAAGCTCGTCCACTATCATGACGATGTACGGCATCTTTCTCGCCTTGCCCTCGGTGACGAGTTTGGAGTTATTATACTCGGCAAGGTTTCTGACGACGTAGCCCTTCATGGACGCGTTGCTGAATATATCGAAACGGTTGTTCATTTCGTCGATCAGCCATTGCAGAGCGTTTATCGCGTGATCTACGTTCGTTATGGGGTTGCGGAGAAGAAGGTGCGGCAGTTCGCGGTACAGCGTAAACTCCACCTGCTTGGGGTCGACGAGTATTATTCTGACGTCCTCGGGCGAGCGCTTATAGAGCAGGCTCATAATGAGGGTGTTCAGGCACACCGACTTACCCATACCCGTTGCGCCCGCTATGAGCAGGTGCGGCATTTTCTCGAGGTTACGGACTATCGCGTCGCCGCCTATGTCCTTTCCGAGAGCCATGGGCAGGACGGATTTAGCGTCCGCAAACGCCGAAGATTCCACTATCTCGCGGAAACTTACCAACGTCGGATGAGAGCTTGCCACCTCGACGCCTATCGCCTGTTTATTGGTTACGGGCGCTTCTATTCTTATTGCGCCGCGTGCAAGGCTGAATTCGAGGTCCTTATCGAGGGACAGTATTTTACGCACGGAGATTCCCGGAGGAGGCTGGAGTTCGTACCTCGTGACGGTCGGACCGCTTATTACGTTCACGACCTTCGCGGGGAATTTGAGGCTCGCAAGTACTTCCTCTATCTCGCGCGACTTAGCCTCGATATCCTCTTCGTCCACAGTGGCGTCACCGACCCTGTTTTCAAGAAGGGATATCGGCGGGTACGTGTATTCATACGGCTCGACGGGCGGAGGCAGCTCGACGGCGGACGACGAACCCGTGGATATGCTGTCCATATCCATCTGACCCGGCAGTATCTTCTTGGTCTTTTCGTGCTTGACCTTATCCTCCGCGCTGACATAGTAGCCCGAGTTATCGTCGTCAAAGTCCTTGTCCGTCTCTGTCTTGTCGATAACCGTCTCTTCTATTTTAAGCGTGTCGGAAACGCGCGTGAAGGTATCCGCGGAAACAATCGGCGCAATCTCCTCTTCCTTTTCCTCAGCGCCCTTCGTCGCTATCTCTTCGGGCTCCTCTTCGGGAACGGGCGCAAACGGTTCTGCCGTTACTTTCGGCTGTTCGGGAACCGCGGTTATCGGCTCGGGCTCGGCATTGACAGGCTCGGAATGAAGGTATGCGGGATTAATAAAGCTGTCGAGCGGAGAACTCGGCTCGGGCATAACGCTCGCGCTTGCTTTGCGCTCCGTCTGTTCGCTCACGGGCTTCTCGCTCTTTTCGGCAGAACCGAAGGACGAGAAGGACGTAAAGGTCGCGCTCGGCTTGCGTTCGGGCGGAGGCGGAGCGACCGTCGGCTCGGCTTTCGGAGCCGGAGCCTCCTCTTTGGGCTCATCTTTGCGCGAGCCGCGAAGAAGATCGGCAAGCATTGCGGTAGTAACTATAGGCGAAGTGTTTTCAACGCGCGCAGGTTCGCGGACAAAAGTCGGCTTATTCTCGGGCTCGGAAGTTCTCTCGGACGGCTGCCCGCCGAAAGGCGTGAAACCGCGGGCAGGCTCCGCCATAGGGCGGTACGGCTCTTCGGGCGGTTCTTCGGAAATCGGCTCGGGCTGCGTCGGGTAAACAGGCTCCGCCGGCGTCATTATCCCGTCGCGGATAGCCCTGTCCGTGTTCATTATAACGCCCGAATTGATAAACCCACTGTCCTGCTTTTGCTTGGGTATAACTACGTCGTTAAACCCATCCTGCGAGTGGATAACCCTGCTCGGTCTCGTCGGCGGGATTTCGGTTGTCTCGGCGGTATGCACGTCGGGAACGGACTCAAGGGGCGAAGGCGCATACGACTTGATGTTCTTGTTATATTCGTCCTCGGTGCGCTGCGGCTTTATCTCGGGAAAACTCTCGTCGAAAGTGCCTACCCTTTGAGCGGGAGCGTCGTAGAGCTGGTGAAGCGCATATGACGTGTCGATATTGCGACCGTATATGCTGTCCTGCGCACTTATCGCGCGGCCTCTCGGCTCCTCCCCCGTCGGCTCGGTCTTGCCGATAATATTATCGACAAAGAGGGTAGTCGGAGAGTGCATGTGTACGCGTTGAGGCGGGCGATCCTCGGTGAAGTCGGAAGATACGCTCTTCTCGGGCTTCTCGCGCCTGCCGCGGTTCTTTTTAACAATGCCGTATATGAGAATAGCCGTGCAAGCTATGAGAATGAGCGCGTATACTATATACGAAGCCACGGGCGTAATAAGCGCCTGTATGCCGTAAGCTATCAAGCCGAATATGATGCCGCCTGCCGTAAACTTGTAGTTATAGACATATCCCATGTAAGTGCCGAAAGTTGCGTTCTGATTAAGCTGAACTTGGGTTGTGGCGAGCTGGAGAATAAGCATAAGCGAAAGTACGATTCCGCATATGAGCGCAATTCTCACTCCGCTGATATTTACGCGGCGGTGCATGAGAAGGACTATGCCGCAAGCAAGCACAAAGGCTAAAACGGCATATGCAAAAACACCCAAAACGCCCAATATGACGCTTTGAACGACCTGGCTGACAATACCGAACATTATCGGTATTATCGTGCACAACAACAGAAATATTGATATGATGATGAGGACTATGCCCAATATATCGTGGTCACGGTCCCGACGGTTGTTATCCCGTCTGACGTACTTATTTATAGACAAAGAAGTTCTCCCACACCTACATAGTTACATTGTAATTATAACATAGTGTCGCCGCATTTTCAATAGTTTTTGCCAAAGAAAATTGTTAAAAAGTCAATCATTTTTAGCAAATTATCGGATAAAGCAAAAATGGCGGGACAAAAATTGCCGACGGTGCGTCGGCAATCGCTGCTCGGGCGGTATTACAGCCCCGGTTTCCCCTGTTGTTTGTTACTTCAAAAAGTCGGCGTACAAATCTTTGTTGGCAATATACTCGCCCTTGCCGACGTACGATATTGCGACGGACTTGTGGCAAAGCGTCTCTGCCGCGAACTTTGCAACGTCTTGCGCCGTTACGGCTTCGGACTCCGCAAGTCGCGCGTCCATATCGTATTCCCTGCCCGTAAAGAGCATATACTTTCCGTTGCCGTTCATGACGGTCACAGTGTTTTCCAGCGACAGGAGCATACTGCTTCGGATCTGCGTTTTAGCCCGCCCGATCTCCTCTTCGGTCAGACCGTTCTCCGCCACTTTGGCGAGCTCTTCCTTAACGGCTTCCTGCGCCGATGCGAGGTTCTTCCCGCTCGTGTTTACATATATGCCGAACACGCCGTTATTCTTGTATGCCGAGCAGGACGTATATACGTTATAAACCAGCCCTTTTTGCTCACGAAGAGACTGAAAGAGCCGCGAACTCATTCCCATACCGAGGCAAAAAGAGAGTATGTCCTGAACGGACTTTTTGCCGTCGTCGAAAGCAAGCGACGGAAAAGCATAGGCGATATTGACCTGCTCGAAGTCCTTTTTTCGGCAGACAAAACCGCCGCCCGCCGTCCGCTCCGCAAAATTTTTGGAGCACCTGCCGTTGCCGCACTTGGGAAGTACGTATTTTTCCACGAGCGCAACCGCCTGTTCGTGCGTAACATTGCCCGCTATGGATATCACGGTGTTATCGGGAGTATACATCTTCTCCATATATGACAGCACGTCGCCGCGGCGGAAACGCTTGACGTTCTTTGACGGACCGAGAATTGTCTGCGCCAAGCCCGTTCCGCGATATACGCTCTCGGCGAGTATGTCGTAGCATATGTCCTCGGGATCGTCCTCGACCATATTGATCTCCTCCAAAACGACGTTACGCTCCCTGTCGAGTTCTTCGTCGGCGAAAGTCGATTGGTAAAAGATATGAGAGAGCAGCCCGAAACAGTCGCCTAACTTCTCGTCTATGCACTTGAAGTAGTAGCAAGTAGCTTCCTTGCCCGTGAAGGCGTTGAAGTTCGCGCCGTAGTCCTCGAAGAGCCGAGCGATATCGTAAGCCGAATATTTATCCGTCCCCTTGAACATGACGTGTTCGGTAAAGTGTGATATTCCGTTATTTTCCGAAGTCTCGAAGCCGCTGCCCGCTCCCACCCAGAAGCCGACCGAGGCGGATCTTACTCCGCTTATAGTCTCGGTAACGAGGCGCAGCCCGTTATCGAATGTCGTTGATTTTACCATTGTATTTCCTCTTCTATTCAGTATTTGTTCTTTTGAATGCGGTTATAGCGTAGCAGAAACGGAAAAAAGTGTCAAACCTTTCTCACGCACTTTTCGAATTATTTCGGGCAGAGCCTCGGCGGTATTCGCCGTCGGGTGCATGAGTATGAGATCCCCGCCTTTAACGTTGGACGTTGCCCGCTTGACTATCAGCGCGGTATCGTGGTCCCGCCAATCTATGGTGTCTTTGCCCTGCGTCCAGAGCACGGTCTTATACCCCATGGCTTCCGCCGCGTCCAGCGTCGCCGTGCAAAACGCGCCCGACGGAGGCGCAAAGAGCTTGACGTCCTGCCCCGTTATCATTTTCAGCAACGAGTGCGCGACGGACATTTCCTTATAGTTCGCCTCGTAATTCATCTTCGAGTGGTCGCGGTGCAGATAGCCGTGACTGCCTATTTCGTGACCCGCCTCCGCAATGGCTTTAAGTGTGCCCTCGTTCTTTTCCGCCCAACACCCGCCGATAAAGAATGTCGCCTGCGCCCCGCCCTCCTCGAGCGCCGAGAGTATGTCGGGAATATACTCCTCGCCCTGATAGACATTGAACATCAAAGCGACGCTCTCCTCGTTAGTTCCCGCATATATGGCGCGGCTGTCCGTCGAAACGGCTATTCCGCCCTCTGCTCCGCTTATCCATATAGTCATTATGCCGCCGACCATAACTATGGCGGCGATCCCGACCATTATAAACCCGAATGTTTTTACCTTATCAATCATACAACACCCCGTGATATTCTATTCACGAGGTGTTGCGATTATCTCATTATTTTGTTTAAGCGGGTCAGTCGGCCTTGCTGACAATCTCTTTGAGTTTGAGATCTATTCTGCCCTTCTCGTCCACTTTGATAACTTCTACTCTGACGACGTCGCCGATATTGATAACGTCGGTTACCTTCTCGACGCGTTTCTCCGAGAGCTTGGATATGTGGATCATACCGTCTTTACCCGGAGCAATATTGACAAAGGCGCCGAGTTCCTGAGGCTGTTCTTCCTTATCCGACTTCTTGTCCTTGCCGCCCTTGCGGTCGTCCCTTCTGCGTCCTCTGTCGTGACCTGCCTTGTCGGGGTTACTCATGAGGATCTTGACGACGGGTCCGACGTACTCTTTGCCCACTTCGACGTCCTCGACGATGGAAAGCACTATCGCGCGCGCCTTTTCGCCCATTTCGGCGTCGGTATATGCGATATAAACGCTGCCGTCCTCTTCTATGTCGATCTTTACGCCCGTATCTTCGACGATCTTATTGATAGTCTCGCCGCCCTTACCGATGACTTTACCGATCTTGTCGGGATCGATCTTGATAACGATAATCTTCGGCGCCCACTTGGAGAGCTCTGCGCGCGGTCCGGGGATAACCTCGAGCATCTTGCCGAGGATATACAGTCTGCCACGGCGAGCTTGTTCGAGAGCGGTCGTGAGTATCTGCTTATCGATACCCTTGATCTTGATATCCATTTGTATTGCGGTAATACCCTTGCTTGTTCCCGCTACCTTGAAGTCCATATCGCCGAGGAAGTCCTCGAGACCCTGTATATCCGAAAGGATAGCGACGCGGTCGTGCTCGGCGTCCTTGATAAGACCCATAGCAATACCTGCGACGGGTGCCTTGATAGGCACGCCTGCGTCCATAAGTGCCATGCAGGAGCCGCAAACGCTCGCCTGCGAAGTGGAGCCGTTGGAGCTTACTATCTCGCTCACCGTTCTTATCGCGTAAGGAAATTCTTCCTCGGAGGGGATAACGGGTTCGAGCGCTCTTTCGGCGAGCGCGCCGTGACCTATCTCGCGGCGACCGGGTGCGCGGAGGGGCTTCGCTTCGCCCGTGGAGTATCCGGGCATGTTGTATTGATGCATATAACGCTTCTTAACGTCGTCCTCGTCGAGGTTCTCTAACTTCTGCGCGTCGCCGATTGTGCCGAGCGTGCAGGTTGACATTGCCTGCGACTGACCTCTGGTGAATACTGCCGAGCCGTGCACTCTCGGAAGAATGCCGACTTCGCACCAGATCGGGCGGATATCTTCAAGGCCGCGGCCGTCCGGTCTCTCGCCCTTGTCGAGGATCTTCGCACGGACTTTTTCCTTGGTTATATAGTACAGCGAGTCCTTGATTTCTCTCTCTTTTTCGGGATAGATCTCGGCAAAATGCTCGAGAGTCTGCTTCTCAACCTCGTCCTGATTGTTCTGTCTCTCCGTTCTGTCGTGCGTAGCAAGAGCGTCGTCGAGCAGTTTGTCGGCGAACTTGCGGACGTCTGCATCGAGATCCTCGGGAATGTGGTAGAGATCCATCTCCTTCTTGGGCTTGCCGATAGCCTTTACCATGTCGTTGATAAACGCGACTATCTTCTTGATCTCTTCATGCGCGAAGAGTATACCGTTAAGCATAACTTCCTCGCTCACCTGGTTAGCGCCCGCTTCGACCATCATGATAGCGTCAGCCGTGCCCGCAACGTAAACGTGCATAAGGCTGGCTTCTCTCTGCGCGCTGTCGGGGTTGATGACGTACTGTCCGTCGACATAGCCGACTACAACTGCGCCTGTCGGTCCCGCAAAGGGGATATCAGAGATGGAAAGCGCGATAGACGAGCCCACCATACCCCATACTTCGGGCGGAATGTCGGGTTCAACGGAAAGCGCAGTACATACGACCGTAACGTCGTTGAACAGTCCCTTGGGGAAAAGCGGACGAAGAGGTCTGTCGATAAGTCTCGAAGTCAGAATGGCTTTATCGCTCGCTCTGCCCTCGCGTCTCTTGAAGCTGCCGGGGATCTTTCCGATAGCGTACAATTTTTCTTCGAAGTCAACGCTGAGCGGGAAAAAGTCCATGCCGGGGCGCGGAGCGTCCGACATACAAACGTTGGTCATAACCATGGTGTCACCGCACTTAACAATGCAGTGCCCGTTTGCCTGCTCACCGTACTTCCCCGTTTCGACGGTAACTTCACGTCCGCCGATAACGGTCTTGAAAATGTTTCCTTCTTTCATTTTCTGGTTTGTCTCCTAATATTGATATCTGATTGTTTATAACCCTGTCACTCAAGCAAAAACGAGCGAAAGGAGCGAACTTCCGTCCGCTCCTCAGGCTTCGTTTTACTTTCTCAATTCCAAATCGGCGACGATCTTTCTGTATCTCTCGATATCCAGCTCTTTAAGGTAGTTGAGCAAGCTGCGTCTCGAACCTACCATTTGCAGCAAACCTCTGCGCGAGTGGTGGTCTTTCTGATGCACCTTAAGATGTTCCGTCAGGTGGTTGATCCTCTCCGTGAGGAGTGCGATCTGCACTTCGGGGCTTCCCGTGTCGCCGGGATGTGTTGCGTACTTGGCTATTATAGCCGCCTTCTGTTCCTTATCCATTTTTTTATCCTCCATGGAAATTTATTCGCCTCGGACTTAAGCGTTTGCGTGGAGAGCGCAAGGCTTGCAGAACCGAGGTATATGCGTAGTATACCACATAAAAACCGAAATGTAAACGATTTATGCGGGAGTATTCGAAATTAAACCCCGCTTCACCCGCGGAAAAATTCCGATTTACGGCGAAATCGCTCCCCGAACTCCTCGATATACAGTCTCACGTCCTTGGGAGAGGCGTGGCGGGTTATAACCCCGTTTGTTATCTTTTTGGAAATGCTTCCCGCGCCGCAAGCATACACGGGCACCAACTCTTCCATAACCGTGATGTTGTTTACGCACTCGTATCCTGCGAGGCTGAACCCGATATTTTCGAGATTACCAAGCATATTCTTCTGGCGGTAGAGGTAATACGGACGGTAAGTTTTCGTGAATGCGTCGTAAGCGTACTCGGACATTTTCTCGATATCAGCGCAGTGCAGCTGCTGTTCCTGCAACTCCGAACCGCGCTTGCGGCTGAGCGTGTGCACGGTAACGTTATGCGGGTGCAGAGCGTATATCCCGTCAGCCGTCCGCCTGAAGTCGTCGAAGGTCTCCCCCGTAAGCCCCGCTATTATGTCGGTGTTAATGATAAATCCCGCGTTTTGCGCCTCGTCGTACGCTTTATAAAACTGCTCGGCGGTATGCCGTCTGCCGATTGCCGCAAGCGTGGCGTCGTTCAACGTCTGCGGGTTAATGCAAATTCTGTTTGCTCCGCCCTCTTTGATGACCCGCAACTTGCTCTTCGTTATGCTGTCGGCCCGCCCCGCTTCGAAGGTAAACTCCCGTCCACCGACGTCTATTGCCCGAAGTATCTTCGCGATATGTTCCTCGGAGAGCGCGGAAGGCGTACCGCCGCCGACGTATATCGAGAGAATATCCCTGCCCTCCGCCGCAATTATCTCCTTGACCGAACGTATTTCGGTGCAAAGGCAGCTGACATAATCGTCTATTAGGGCTGCGTTTTTGTTAATATCCGCCGACGGGAAGGAACAATAGGAGCAGCGACCGTCGCAAAACGGAACGTGGACATACAGGTTCACCGAGTTTTCAAGGTCGCGGATATACGGGCTTTGCGCGGATATTATCTCCGAGAGCGTCCGCGCCTTTTTCTCGCTGACAAAGAAGGTTTCGGTCAGATATTTTTGCAAGCCGCTCCCCTCGTTGCGCTTCAACCACTCATACGCGAGCTTGGTGGGGCGCACTCCCGTAAGACTACCCCAGGGCAAGTCTCCGTAACGCGAGGAAAGCGCGGAATACACCGACAGTTTCAGAAACCGCTTTGTCAGCCTTTTGACGGTCAGTTCGTCGCCTTCGGGCGCCTTTTGGCTGTACTCGCGCACCTCGCCGTCGAACTCCACTCTGCAACGTAAAAAATCGGATACGCTCAATTCAACGGATATATCCGACTCGAAAGCGGTAAAGAGGCGGATTTCGTCCGCTATATCGCTTGAATATTTTTCGGCGTTTGTTTTAAGTTCGAACATACGGGTTATATTTCCGCTCGAAGTCCAATGTCGTGCCGTCACCGTGCCCGGGATAGACGAAATAATCCCCCTCGAGCGCGAACAATTCCTTAACCGACGAAATAATATCCTCGGTACTGCTTGTGGCGAAATCCGTTCTCCCGACGGACAGGCAAAACAGCGTGTCGCCCGAGAATATACAATTCTCCGCGACGTAGCATACCGAGCCGCTCGTGTGACCCGGCGTGTGTATGACCTTGAAGGTTATCCCGCACTCCCGAATACTTTCCCCGTCCGCGACGAGGACGTCGGGTTTGAAGCAGTTAAACTCGAGACCGTGGCGCGCTGCGAGATTTTCCTTCGATTCGAGGAGGAAAAGGTCATTGGCGTGCATGTAAATTTTGCATCCGTCCGCCTGAAAGCGAGCGGCGGCGTTGCAATGGTCGTAGTGTGCGTGCGTAAGAAGAACTGCCTTCGCGGTCAGTTTGTTATCGCGGAGAACGGCTTGGAGTTTATCGTACTCCGCACCCGGGTCGATTATTACCGCCTCCGAAGAGCCGACCGCATTTACTATATAGCAGTTGGTTGCGATCGCGCTTACCACCCTGACGCACATTACGTTTATCATACCGACGTGTTCCTGAATACCTTGCTGACGGGCTCGAGTTGTCTGAGTTTGGTCATCAGCGAGTCTATTTCTTTGATATTGTTGACGTTCACGCCTATCGTGAATATGGCGGTGTCGTTCTTATCCACCCTGCCGTTTATGGAGACGAGGGCGAGTTTAAGCTCGGATATCGCCGTGGAGATATCGACGACGAGGTTGCCCTTGTTACGCGCCTCGATCTGCAACGAGACTGTGAAGGTATTGTCCGTCTTGTCTCCCCAGGACGCGTCTATCAGCTTCTTTCTGTCCACGCCGTTGAGGTTGGGACACTCGCGACGGTGTATGGTAACGCCACGACCGTTGGAGATATACCCCACTATGTCGTCGCCGGGAACGGGGTTGCAGCACTTACCTATACGGCAAAGCATATCAGGCTCGCCGTTGATGAGTATTCCCCGCGTGTCGCCGCGCTTACCAGACGACTGCGCTTTCACGGGCATATTCGCCTTTTGCTCTTTACGGTAGAAGTCTATCAGTTTGGGGAGTATCTGGTGGACGGAATATCCGCCATAACCTATCGAGGCATAGAGGTCGTCGAGAGAGGATATTGAGTACCTCTGCATGATTATATCCAGCCACTCGGGTTTCATGAGGACGGGTAGGTTATATCCGAGGCGTTTCGCTTCCAACTCGAGCATATCCCTGCCCTTGCGAATATTGTCCTCCTTCATCTCCTTCTTGAACCAGGCACGGATCTTCGTCTTTGCCTGCGTAGTCTGTACCACTCTCAGCCAATCGCGGCTGGGTCCCTTCGCGGAGTTCGAGGTTATAATTTCCACATAGTCGCCCGTTTCGAGTTTGGTTTCGAGGGGGACTATTCTGTTGTTAATCTTCGCGCCGACGCACCTGTTTCCTATCTCGCTGTGAACGCTGTACGCAAAGTCTATCGGCGTTGAGCCTTCGGGCAGAATTACGACGTCGCCTTTGGGCGTGAAAATGAACACCTGTCCCTCGTAAAGATCCACTTTGAGCGACTCGTATAATTCCTGAGGATCCGCCGCCTCGCCCTGCGCGTCCATAACGCCGCGAAGCCACTTGAGCTTGTCGTCGGCGTCGCTGACCGTAGTGTCTGTCAGGTGCTCCTTATACTTCCAATGCGCCGCGATACCGTATTCGGCTATCCTGTGCATTTCGTATGTTCGGATCTGTATCTCGAAAGGCGTGCCGTAGTTGGTCATGACCGTGGTGTGAAGGGACTGGTAGTTATTGGGCTTTGGCACGGCTATATAGTCCTTGAACCGACCGGGTATAGGCTTCCATTGCGCGTGTATTATACCGAGAACCTCGTAGCAAGCCTCGACGCTTTCGACGATTATACGCACCGCGGTCAGGTCGTAAATCTGCTCGAAAGTCTTGTGCTTCTCCGTCATTTTCTTGTATATGCTGTAAAAATGCTTGGGACGTCCGCTGACTTCTCCGACGATCTTATGCTTTGCCATCATGTCGCGGAGGGTGTCGCAGAGCTTATCCACTATCTCCTGCCTCTCACGGCGTTTGAGCGAGACTTCCTTGACTATCTGCGCATAAGCCTCGGGGTGAAGAACTTTGAGGCAGATATCCTCCATTTCGCACTTCATGTAGCTGAGACCGAGACGTGAAGCAAGTCGCGCGTATATCTCCAAAGTTTCGTTGGCGAGAGCAACCTGACGTTCGCGAGAGAGCGGCTCTATCGTGCGCATATTGTGCAGTCTGTCCGCCAACTTGATAATAAGTACGCGGATATCCTTCGCCATTGCAAAGAACATCTTGCGGAAGTTCTCCGCCTGCTCCTGCTCTTTGGACGTAAAGGTTATCTTCTTGAGCTTGGTAACGCCGAGAACGAGTTCGGTTATCGTGTTGCCGAAAAGTCGGCGAATTTCCTCTTCCGTCGCGTCCGTATCTTCGATAACGTCGTGCAGAATCGCCGCACAAACGGAGCTGTAATCCATGCCCAGATCGAGGAGAATATTGGCAACGGCTATGGGGTGAACGATATACGGCTCCCCCGAAACGCGCTTCTGTCCCTCGTGTTTTCTCGTGGCGTAGTCAAGCACTTTGGCGATAGTTTCGCGCTGCTCGCGGGAGTATATGAGTTCGCATCTGGCGAGAAGTCTTTGCATTACGCACCTCCTTTGCGGGATATGAGCGCCGCATATATGGGCGAATCGGTCAGCGGTCTTTTAACGTCCGAAGCTACTTCGAACTTACCGTTGACATATCCGAAAAAGCCGAGTTGAAGGAATACCGAAAGGCAGACGACGAATTGTTCCGCCTCAAGTCCGTCAACAAGCCTCGAAAGATTCTTGAAATGCACAATCGGGTTGGCGTTTGCCGCCTCTGTATGCTCCTTGATCGCAGAATAGTACCTGACAAACACGTTGCGGTCGGCGGTAACCCCGCCGAATATACGCCCGCTGTCCCTCTTCGGAATGTAAATACGCGCCTTGGTTATCGAGTTAAGGTTGGCTATGACGTTGTACGACGGCGGCTCGTCGGCAAACACTATGCGAGAGTAGTTTGCGACGTTGAAATTATTGTCGATAAGCGGAGAAACGATAACTTCCGAGTAGTTATTTTTCTCCGAGCGATACATGTAGTCGTGTATGACGAACTTCCCGACCGCCGTCGCCCTTTCGTACGACTGTCTGTCGGCGCAAATAACGAGGGTGCCGTATACGGAATCGGGCATGAGCGAGGCAAATTCCTCTTCGCCGTATTCGGTGTATGTCGGCTCATTGGTAGCGCGCGGAAGTGTGAGCGAGGAAAGATATCCCGCAAGCGCGAGCTTATCGTTAATATACAGTTCGGACGGGCTGACCGCCTTGATATACCCCGACAC
>CANPYH010000004.1 GCA_947588325.1 uncultured Clostridia bacterium | reverse complement strand
ATAGCCGTGTCAATGGTGTGCAATCGCTTTATCACTTTCCCGTTATATACGGGCGAACAAGCAGGCGAATATTTTACAGCCCTGTGGCCTTACGTCCTCGCATTTAACGCGATAAAGTCCGTATCGGTCAGCACAATAACGCTTCTGCTGTATAAACGCCTGTCAAACGCGCTCAAATGGCTGTTCAAACCCCGCAAAAAGAGTAAAACGCTTGCAAAGAAGGGCGAGGAAGTGTATAATGATAACATCATGAACACAGCGGTGATAACAAAGGGCGCGAATGAGACGGAGGAGTTTGCCGCAAAGTTGGCGGCGGGCTTCCGCGGCGGCGAAGTGGTACTTCTTTCGGGGGACCTCGGCGCGGGCAAAACGGTGTTCGCGAAGGGCGTTGCCAAGGCGCTCGGCGTGACTGATGATGTAAAGAGCCCGACGTTTACTCTCTGCTGCGAATATCACGGCTCCTCGCTGGAGCTTGTGCACATAGACGCATACAGACTGCACGGCGGCGCAGAGGCGGAAGCGTGCGGACTTAACGAAAAGTTCGGCGACCCCCGCACGGTTTGCCTGATAGAGTGGCCGTCGCAGATAGAGAGCGTATTGCCGCAAAAGACTATCAAAGTGGAGATAGAACGCATTTCGGACGAAGAGAGGAATATTACCGTAACATGTTGACAAGCAAGCAAAGAGCAACGTTAAAGGGCATTGCGAGCACCCTGCCTTCGATATTTCAGATAGGCAAGGGCGAGCTTTCGGATAACCTCGTCAGGTCGCTTGACGACGCACTCGAGGCACGGGAGCTTATCAAGATATCGGTGCTGCGTAATTGCGACTACGAACCCGCCGACCTTATGCGCGTGCTCGAGCTTAAACTCCGCGCCGAAGCGGTTTGCACCATAGGTAGTAAGATTGTACTCTACCGTTACAGCCATAAAAAGGACATACGGCACATCGAATTATGAAATACCTTGCTATAGACACCGCCTCTGATATAATGAAAGTGCTCGTGGCGAAGGACGGCGAGTATTACTACTTCCAGAGCGCCGAATACCGCACCGCCTCCGAGCGGCTCATGACGGAGGTTGACGCACTGCTCCGCAAGAGCGGGCTGAAACTTTCGGATATGGACTTCTTCGGCTGCGTGACGGGACCGGGCTCATTCACGGGAATAAGAATAGGTATGGCGACGGTCAAGGCGTTTACATACGCCTGCAATAAACCCGTCGTCGCCGTCACCGCGCTCGAACTTCTCGCATATAACAACAAAGGAGCGGAAACGGTTATATCCGTTTGCGACGCGGGCAACGGCATGAGATACGTCGCGGTATATGACGACAAAATGCGCGTGCTCTTCCAGCCGCACTGTCTGACGGCGGAGGAGCTTACCGACTTCCTCGCGCTGACCGACGAGCCGCACGTTCTCTTTACCGACTCCGTTTCGTCGGGGATAGAAGGGGCGATAAAACCTCTCGACTTTCGGGCGGCGTTCATAGCCGCCGTCGAAGCCAAAGCGTCTGAGGCGCAGGACGGCAACGCGCTCGAACCGATTTATATAAGAAAGCCGCAAGCCGAGCGCGACCTCGAAAACAAATGATACGGCGGGCAGGGGATGCGGACGCCGCGGCAATATCCCGACTTATGGGAGAGAGCGTGTCCGAGCCATGGAGCGTTGCCGCACTGTCATACGCCCTGACTAACCCGATGAACGACTTTCTCGTGTTCGATGAGGGCGGGGTTATAGGCTTTATATGCGTGGAGAACGTCATAGACGAAGGCTGTCTTTCCATGATAGTCGTGGATAAGGCGCACCGCCGAAAGGGGATAGCGACGCGGCTGATAGGCGAGGCGCTTGATATAAGCAAAATGCGGAGCGTATATCTCGAAGTAAACGAGAACAACGCCGCGGCGATAGCCCTGTACGAGGGCTTCGGATTTCAAAAAATTACGGTCAGAAAAAAATATTACGGAGAGGACGGCGCAATAATAATGCGCAAGGAGCTATAATTCTGAAATTAGACCTCGGACTGACCGTGAACGCCGAACTCATCGAAGGCGGCGGCACACCTCTTGTATTCTTGCACGGATGGGGCGGAGATATCCGCTCGTTTGGCGGCGCAATGACCCGTCTCTCTTTCGGGGGACGGACGTGCGCGGCGATAGACTTTCCCTATTTCGGCGGCTCGGATCAGCCCCCGCCCGACTGGTCGCTACGCGATTATACGGTAATTACAGAAAAAGCTATTGACAAACTCGGGCTGACGGATATAATATTGATAGGGCATAGTTTCGGCGGCAGGGTGGCTATCGACATGGCGGCGCGGACCGGTCGGGTTAAAAAGCTCGTGCTCGCGGACGCGGCGGGACTTCGCCCGAGGCGGGGCCTACGTCGGCGGATAGCCGCAATGCGGTTCAGGCGCGACAAGGCGAAGGGCAGGGACACCCGCAAGTACTATTCGGCGGACTACCTCGCTCTGCCCGAGAGCATGCGCGGCGTGTTCTCGCGGATAGTCGCGGAGGATCTTTCCGATCGGCTCCCCCTGATATCCTGCCCGACGCTCATCGTCTGGGGGAAAGAGGACACCGAGACCCCGCCGTATATGGCTAAAAGACTTAAAAAGGGCATATCGGACAGCCGCATTGTGTGGCTGGACGGCGGGCACTTCGCTTATGCGGAGAAACCGCTTGCGTTTGAAAGCGCGATAGAGGAATTCATAGGAATTTGACCAAATGATAGACAGTATTTTAGATCCCATCTTCATATTCGTTTCGACGGCTCTGCTTTCCGCGGCGAGTATAAAAATGCTGCACATGTATCAGCTTTCGTCCTACCGTCTGCACGGAGTAATGAACTGGCTGAAAGTCTCGCACTACGAGTATTTTCTGCGCTATTTCGCCTTCGCCTTTTTCGCGAGCGGCATAGCGGTACTGTTTAATCTCTGCTTCGTCTATGTTCCGCAGATACACTATTTCTCTTTCCTGTTCTATGTGTTCTTCGGCGCAATATTCATCATCGTCAGCTTCCGCACCAAATCCAAAGTGCCCATGGCGGTCACGCCGCGAATGACGAGGCTGATATTGGTTAATACCCTCCTTTGCCTGGCGTTCAGCGTGGGCGGGTGGGGGCTTTCCAAAACGCCCATGCAGGAGGTGGGTTATTGCGTACTCCCCCTGCTTATCCCGCTTATTTGCCTGATTTCCTACGGAATAACCTATCCCTTCGAAAAGCTGATAGCCCGCTCGTTTATCAAGGACGCGACGGCGGAGATAGATAAGCGCAAGGCGAGCGGAATGGAAGTCATCGGAATAACGGGCAGTTACGGAAAGACGACGGCTAAAAACATTCTCGCGGCAATGCTCGCGACCAAATACAGAGTGTGCGCCACCCCCGGGAGTTACAATACTCCGCTCGGGATATGCCGCACCGTCAACGACGTGCTCGGCGACGACGACAGGATTTTCATTGCCGAGATGGGCGCAAGGCGGCGGGGGGATATAAAGGAACTCTGCGCGCTTGCCAAGCCCGACTATGCCCTTATTACGGGCGTGGGCACCCAGCACCTCGAAACATTCGGCTCTGTGGAGGCGATTGCCGACGCCAAGTTCGAGCTTGCCGAGGCTCTCCCGAGTGGCGCTCCCTGCGTGTTTAACTGCTCGGACGCGGGCGCGGCAAAGCTGTCCGAAAGGTTTGACGGCAACAAGGTCAAGGCGGGAGAGAGCGAGGATTGCGCCGTGAGATATTACGACGTGACATACGACGCTTCGGGCTGCACATTCAAGATAACGGACGGCAAAGAGACGATAATCGCGAAAACTCGTCTGCTCGGCAGGCACATCCCCGGGATAATTGCCTCGTGCGCCGCTGTGGCTATGCCCCTCGGCGTGCCCCTCTGCGCCTGCGTGAGGGCGGCGGAAAAGCTCTCGCCCGTGCCGCACAGGCTGGAAGTGAGTACGGTCGGGGATAAGACCATAATAGACGACGCGTATAACTCCAACACCGAGGGAGCGAAGAACGCGCTCGAAGTGCTCTCCGCCTTCGAGGGCGAAAAGATAATAGTAACGCCGGGGATAGTCGAACTCGGCGACATGGAGAAAGAGGCGAATATAACATTCGGTCGGCAGATAGCCGAGGTGTGCGACAAGGCGGTGCTCGTCGGCAGCCGCGCCAAGTTTATGGCGAAGGGCGCGAGCGAGGCGGGTATGACCGAGGGCGTATATAGCGTGGATTCGCTGAAAGAGGCGAAGAAAATACTGTCCCAAACGGAGGGGAAGGCGGCGATCCTGTTTGAAAACGATTTGCCCGACAACTACAAATAAAGTCGTCGTCGTCACGGGCGGCGCAAAGGGAATAGGCGCACAGATAGTGCGCCGTTTTTCTGTCGGCGGATATTCCGTCGTTATTTCCTGTCTTCGCTCCGAAGTTTCGGCGGCAAGGCTCGCCCATGAGCTGACGGAAAGCGGCGGCAGGGCAATTGTTGTAAAAGCCGACCTCTCTACCGAGAGTGGGGCAAAAACGCTCCGAGAGGCGGTAATTTCGGCGTACGGAAGAATAGACGTTCTGGTTAATAATGCGGGCAGCGCGTGCTACGGCGCGCTCGGGGATATGACAAGCGCAGACGTAACAAAGACGGTGGGGGACGGATTGCTTTCCGCTGTGTATACTACCCGCGCATTCTATGACGACTTTGCTTTCGGCGGGCGGGGCGCGATTGTGAATATCTCGTCGGTGTGGGGGCTGAAAGGCTCGAGCGCGGAGTCGGTGTATTCCGCCGCGAAGTTCGGCGTAATCGGGCTGACTAAATCTCTCGCGAAAGAGCTTGCGCCGAGCGGAGTGCGCGTAAACGCCATAGCGCCCGGGGTTATAGACACGGACATGCTCTCGCATTTTACCGAGGCGGAGCGGGCGGACATGCTCGGGGATATACCGCTCGGCAGGTTCGGCACTCCCGCCGACGTCGCCGAAGTTGCGTACTTCCTCGCCTCGGACAAGTCGTCGTATATAACGGGAGAGGTAATTAACGTATCGGGCGGGTATGTAATATGAGTGGCAGAACAAATGTTAAACACTACGACGTAGCCATAATAGGGGGCGGCGCTTCGGGGTGCTACCTCGCCGCACTGCTCGCGGATACGGATATCCGCACCGCGCTCATAGAGTCCCGCGACAGGTTAGGCAGGAAACTCTCGGCGACAGGCAACGGGCAGGGCAACCTGACGAACGTCAATGTCGGCGCGGATAAATACTTCTGCTCCGACCGCGAGTGGTTGGCGGACATACTTTGCGGCGTCGAGGACGTGCTTTCGCCCTTTTGCGGCTTGTTCGAGACGGACGATAAAGGACGGGTCTATCCCTGCGGCAGACAGGCGTCCTCGCTTACCGACGCTCTCCGCACCAAGATCGGGAAGAGTAATAATATCGACGTATATCTTTCCTCCGAAGTCACAGATCTGTCCGAGGGGTACGTCGTGACATACAGCGGCGGACAGCTAACGGCGGATAAAGTCGTGCTTGCGGCGGGAGGTAAGGCGGCGAAACAGTTCGGCACCGACGGCAGGGCGTACTCCCTCGCCGAGAAGTTCGGGCATAAAACCACCGCGCTCTATCCCGCCCTCGTACAGCTTCGGACGGACACGACATACACCAAAACGTTGAAGGGACTGCGGGTGGACTGCAACGCGACGGCGGAGGCGGGAAAGACGCTCCGCACCTGCCGCGGCGACGTCATTTTCACCGATTACGGGCTGAGCGGCAACGCCATATTCACGCTGTCCTCCTTTGTTACGGATAAGGCGGGCGCTGTCATACGATTGGAGTTTTTGCCCGATATCCCCGCTCACGAGATCGAGCGGGATATACGCCGCAAAATAGGCGCGGGCTACGAGCGTTCGGAATGGCTGGCTTGCACGCTGCCCAACGTCCTCGGTCGGGCTATAATGCGGCGTTGCGCCTCCGACGATCCGAGGGAGATAGCGCGGACGGTCAAGGACTTCCGCGTGGAGTGCCGCGGCACCCTCGGCTTCGACTATGCGCAGGTTACTCGCGGCGGAATCGGGATAGAGGGCGTGTCGCGCAACCTCGAAAGCGAATACTCGCGGGGGCTGTACTTCATGGGCGAGATTTTGGACGTGGACGGAGAGTGCGGCGGGTATAACCTGCATTGGGCGTTTTCCTGCGCAAGGCGGGTATTCGACGCAATTTATAAACGACGTTGATATATAGGCTCGACAATATAAAGATAGATATAGGCGGCGGCGAACGCGAACTTCGCGAGATAGCCCGCAACAAACTTCGCGGCGAACCGTCCTATTTTCGTATAGTCAGAAAGTCGCTGGACGCGCGGGACAAGGGGAATATACATTGGGTGTACTCGGTGGAGTTTTCTTCGGACGAGCAGCCCAAAGAGCCGCCCCTCGAAAAGTGCGACGGAAGGGCGAAGATATTGATTATCGGCAGCGGACCTGCGGGGCTTTTTTGCGCTCTGCGGCTGATAGACCGCGGCTTTCGCCCGATAGTTATCGAGCGCGGAGAGTGCGTGGAGAGACGCGCGGAGACGGTCAACCGCTTTTTCGCGAGCGGGGAGCTTAACGAGGAGAGCAACGTGCAGTTCGGCGAGGGCGGCGCGGGTACGTTCTCGGACGGCAAACTCAACACGGGCACCAAGAGTGCGTATAACCGCGAAGTGCTCCGCAAATTCGCCCTGTTCGGCGCTCCCGAAGAGGTGGAGTACCTCAACAAACCGCACATAGGCAGTGACAAACTAAAAGCCGTTGTCGCCGCAATGCGTAAGTATATAACGGCAAACGGCGGGCAGGTGCGCTTTTCCACCCGCTTCGAAAGGGTGATCGGGCGGGATAAAGTACGCGCCGCCGTGCTTACCGACCTGCTTACGGGCGAAGAGTACGAGGAGAGCGCGGACGCTGTCGTGCTTGCCATAGGTCACTCGGCTCGCGATACCTTCGAGGCGCTTGAGGCGCAGGGCGCGGCAATGGAAGGTCGGGAGTTCGCCGTCGGCGTGAGGATAGAGCACCTGCGCGAGAATGTCGACGCGTCGCAATACGGCAAAATGCACGCATTACTTCCCGCGGCGGATTATAAAGCCGTCTCACACGCGGGGGACAGGACGGCGTTTACTTTCTGTATGTGCCCCGGGGGCTATGTAGTAGCGGCGGCGAGCGAACGGGGCGGAGTGGTGACTAACGGCATGAGCGACTATGCGCGTAATGCCCGTAACTCCAACAGCGGCTTGCTTGTCAATATCCGAAAGAGCGACCTGGCAAGCGATGACGTGCTTGCGGGCGTTCGGTTCCAGCGCGAGATAGAGAGAAAGGCATATCTTCTCGGCGGCGGGGAGTATAAGGCGCCCGTGCAGCTTGTCGGCGACTTCCTCGCGGACAGACCGAGCAAACGCTTCGGCTCCGTACTGCCGACCTATTCGCGCGGCACGGTGTTTGCCGAGCTTAAAGGGTTGTTCCCGCAAGCCGTGACCCATTCTCTCGCGCTCGCTATTACGGACATTGGCAGGCGTAATCGCGGCTTCGATCACCCCGACGCGGTACTGACCGGAGCGGAAACGCGCTTCACTTCGCCAGTGCGCATACTCCGCGGTCCGACGGGGGAGAGCCTGACTGCCGAAAACCTCTATCCGTGCGGAGAGGGCGCGGGATACTCGGGCGGCATAACGTCGAGCGCGGCGGACGGAATGCGCATTGCCGACTTTATCTTCCGCAAGTTCGGGGGAAGGTAATTTCGGCGATAAACAAACGGGATTGCAAAATTTACCGCATATTTTTTGAAAAGTTTTTTTCAAATGCTTGACATACCTATAAAACCTATGTAAAATATAGGTATTGTAGGAAAAGAAAGGAGCGAAGTATGGAATTGAAGAAATTTTTCGTAAATGCAAGATGTTCCGATCGCCGAATGTGCGGCAGGGAATAACATAATATTGCCGTATAGTAAACGTGGCTTTTAACAACCAACATAGTCGGGAATGTGGCATTTACCGACAGAACAAACAAATACCAAAATAACAATCAAATAAACAAAATAAGGAGAAACTAAAATGTCAAAGATAAAAGATATAAAGAATTCGGAAAATTGGGGCTTTGAGACCAGACAGCTCCATATCGGGCAGGAAACGGCGGACCCCACAACGGACGCTCGCGCCGTGCCCATTTACGCCTCGACGTCCTTCGTGTTCCACAATTCCGAGCATGCGGCAGACCGCTTCGGACTTCGCGACGCGGGCAATATATACGGCCGCCTGACCAATCCCACCAACGACATATTCGAGAAGCGTATAGCCTCCCTCGAGGGCGGCGTTGCGGCGCTTGCGACGGCTTCGGGAGCGGCTGCTATTAACTACACAATCGGCGCGCTTGCGAGGAGCGGGGAACACATAGTCGCGGCAAAGACGCTCTATGGCGGTACATACAACCTTCTTGCGCACACTCTTCCGCTTTCTTCGGGCATAACGACGACATTCGTCGATCCCGAGGCGGAGGGCGCTTTCGAGAGCGCAATTCAGCCGAACACCAAGGCTATATTTATCGAGACGCTCGGCAACCCCAACTCCAACATAATCGATATCGAGCAGGTCGCCAAGGTCGCGCATAAGCACGGAATACCCCTTGTTGTGGACTCGACTTTCGCAACGCCCTATCTCGTCCGTCCCATCGAGTACGGCGCGGACATAGTCGTGCATTCCGCGACCAAGTTCATCGGCGGGCACGGCACGGCGATAGGCGGGGTTATCGTGGATAGCGGCAACTTCGACTGGAAAGGCTCGGGCAAGTACCCCTGGATATCCGCGCCTAACCCGAGCTACCACGGCATATCATTCTCCGACGCGGTCGGAGCGGCGGCTTTCGTGACGTACATCCGCGCGATATTACTTCGCGACACCGGCGCGACGCTTTCGCCCTTCCACGCCTTCCTCTTCCTGCAGGGGCTGGAAACGCTCTCCCTTCGCGTCGAGAGACACGTCTCCAACGCGCTTGCCATTGTCAAGTACCTCGCGGCTCACCCTCAGGTAGAGGCGGTGCACCATCCTTCGCTTAAGTCCGACCCCAGCCACAAACTGTATAAGAAATACTTCCCGAACGGCGGCGGTTCTATCTTCACCTTCGAGATTAAGGGCGACGCTGAGACGGCAAAGAAGTTTATCGATAACCTCGCAATCTTCTCCCTTCTCGCCAACGTTGCGGACGTTAAGTCGCTGGTTATACACCCCGCGAGCACGACGCACTCACAGCTCACCGAGGCGGAGCTTCTCGATCAGGGCATAAAGCCCAACACCATCCGCCTTTCCATCGGCATAGAGAATTCGGACGATCTGATCGCCGCTCTTGACGCCGCATTTGCCGCCGTCAAATAAGGACGGATATCAAGCGGATAGCCGATTAAACGGATATCGAGCGAACCGATTGAATTAACAGACAACCGAATAGCAAGATAGCTATAACCGCAAAGTTACAGCGCATGAAAAAGCCCGACAATCAAGTCGGGCTTTTCGGTTAGTCGGTAGTGGGAGGGGGGATCAGTCCTCGAAGTCGTCCCAATTGTTATTTCTGCGAGTAGCCGCCTTTCTCTCTGCCTCGAGCTTCGCGCGCTCTTCTTCCTTGCGCTTTGCTTCGGCTTCCTTCTCGGCTTTGATTCTTTCCTCTTCGGCCTTTCTCTCGGCAAGCTCGCGCTTCTTCTCTTCGCTCGGCGTGAAGTCTATGACTTCGTCGGCGTACTTATACTCTTCTTCCGCTTCTGCGGGCTTTTCTTCGGTAGCTTCGTCGGGCTCGGTCGCTTCGCTTGCCGTTTCAGCCGTCTCTGCCTCTTCTGTCGCCTCGGTTACTTCGGTTTCTTCGGTAGCTTCCTCGGCTGTCGCGGGCTCGGTAGCGGGCTCTTCCTCGGCAGACTCTTCGGCTCCCTCGGCTTTCTCTGCCGCTTCGAGGGCTTTAAGCTCCTCTTCTTCCTTCATAGCGGCGAATTTATCCTCTTCGTCCTCGTCGAACCTGTCATAGGAGCCGAGGAATTCTTCGATACCGCCGATCTGTTCGCGCGCCTTAACCTGTTTTGCAAGCGTCTTGGAGCGGTCGTAGGAAACCTTGACGTTGGGATCCGAACCGTCCTTCTTTCTCTTGTTAGCGAAGTAACGCACGCCAACCGCCGCGATCGCAATGACGACTACAACCGCGAGGATAATAGTCATATAAATATACCAATTGTTTCCCGTTGCGGATGCAGGCTCGTCGCCCTCGCCCTCGTCGGGGTTCTCGCCCCCGTCGCCCTCGTCAGCCGCCGTGTAGTCGGCAACGACTGTGAACTTGCGGGAGAGTGCGCTGCCGTTTTCGAGAGCTTGTTTAGCCGACTCGAAGCTCGTTCCCGCGTCGTTGTCCTTGGTAACGGATACGCTGTTGATAATGAGCGAGCCGACCGCTCTCTCTCCGCGTGCGGAGCCGCCTATACCGAAGGAGAGGTTGATAGACGTAATGTCGGTGGAATCCGCCTCGCCTGCGGTGTGAATGTGAATGGTGAACTTGCGGAAGTTGTCGTTATCGTCCGTTTCGGGGGCGTAGAAGTCGGTTACGGACGCCGTGCTGCGGATATCCGAGCAGAAGTAGTCCGTTCCGTCAATGCCTATGAACGCGCCCTTATAGTCCAGTCTGTCCGCTTTCTGCGCCGCGGGGATATCCACCTTCGCGTATACGGTGACGGTGTAGTAGGAGGCGCTGTCAAGTCTGTAAGCGTAACGGCTGGTTATTCTCGACATAGCGGGGGACTTGTTGAATATTGCAAGAGAGTAGTTGTTTGCGTCGCCTAACGTGCTGTCGTCGTTCACTATCTTGCCCTGCTTGTAACCGTCGGGGAAGAAGGAGGTGCTGTCGCCGTAGAGAGCGGTAGTCGCTCCGTTGAATATGCCGTAACTTATAGCGTCGGACGCTTCCGAAGTGCTCGTGGAAAGCTGCCAGTTATACGGCGTTTTAAGGAATGAGTCGTCGTAGCGATCGAACATGCCGAAGCCCGTGTCCGAAGCGGAGAATACCGCGAATTCGGCAGGGGAGTCGGTATTGTCCATGATGCTCTCGTATTCGGCGAGCTTGTCGGCTATTGCCTGTCTTGTGGCCGTTTCGTTGTCCGCAACAACGATGTCGCTCGCGTCCACAATCTCCGCCTTATCGACAAAGACCGTGCCGCTTGCGAGCTTGGATTGGTTGAGCTGTTTGTCGTAAAGCCCGAGCCAGATCTCCAGACGCAGGTCGCCGAAAGTCTTGCCGTACGAATCGAAGTATATTGAATAGGTCTTGTAGCCGCCCGTGCTCTTAATACCCTCGATAGCCGCGAGTATGTTAGAGCCGTTCTTAAGTATGATGTTAACGCCCTGACCCTCGATATCTGCGGCATAGAGGGAGACGTCTATTCTGCGCACGTTATCCGCCGCAACGCTGAAAGTCGATGACTTATAGCCGACGGTAATTCCGTCGTTGTTGCCCGTCTCTTTGTCGCTTCTTATCATAAGCAGGCGGGAATGCTCGCCGTCGGGGTAGTTGGTGTTAATGCTCTTCGTAATGCTGACTTTGTCGTTGTCGCTGGGACGGACGACGGTATATTCTTTGGCGTCCGAAGAGATAACGCCTGTGTGTACTTTGTCTTTGTAGCTCTCGTCAACGACGTTGCTGCTCATTCCCGTGGTGCCGTCCTCGCCCGCCGTCATAATCGTCCAGTCGGAGGGAGCGGGGAGGGTGCCTTCGGTATAGCCTTCCTCGATTCCGTCGAAGCCGTGGTTGGCTATGTCGTTGGTGCCTTCCGCGTAGTCATAGACATAGGACGTGGAGCTGTTGGAGTAACTCGTGAACTCGCTGTCCGTAATCTTCTCGATTCTGATATTGTCGAACATGGCGACGCCGCTCGCGTTCTCCGACTCAAACTCGTTGTTGTCGTTCAACGTGCGTCTGCCCAGCCATATTTCCATTCTTACGCTGTAATCGGTGTAATAGGAACCTTTGAGGTAGAACACTATCTCTCTCCAACCGTTGTGCGAATCGTCGTTGGCGTCGCCGCCCACCATGTCGCTCGTAACGCGCTTTTGCGGTCTTCCCGCGTTGACGCCCGAGGTAATGGGACCGCGATAGTCCTCGCCGTAGAGCGCCGCGCTCGCAACCGAACCGTTGCATGCGTTGACCCAGACGCTCAGGCGGTAATTGGTCATCATGGGAACGGTGAAGTTTGCCGTGCCGTATCCGATTACCGACGAATTATATTTCTCCTCCTTCTGGCGGTAATTGGACAGTACCGCTATCTTATCATTGTCTCCGTCGGGGGAGAAGGGACGCATATCGATAATGCCGAGTTCCTCGCTCGGTCCGTTGAAGTTATCGACTATCATCGAGCCGCCCTGCGAACCGTCAAGTTGCGTCCAGCCCTTGCTGTCGTTGGAGAAGCTGCCCACTTCGTGAGTGAAATAATCTTCGTCGTCCAACGAGAGCAATGCGCCGTCGTCGCCGATACTGAGCAGCGCGGAGTCGTTCTCGCTGTAAAGCATGCTAACGCCCGCTTTGTCGGTGGAGTAAGTCCTCGTCTCCTCGCTCTTTAAGGGATGGTCGAAGGACTTTTTCACGGAAATTGCCTTTTCGCTCACTTCCTTTATGAATTGGGATCTGGAAAGCTCCGCCGCATTTACGTTGTCGAAGAATACATAGCCTTGCGCGGTTGCAACGTCCGTAATCGTCTTGCCCGAATCGGCGGTGTACTCCGTGCAGTTACCGAGTTCGAGAGCTACGGAAACGGTGGAGGTCATCATTGACGAAGTTTCGATGTAGAAGGAGTATTTAACCCAGCCGTAGTTATTCGCTTCGCCGTTCTCCGCCACTCCGTTCATGGCGACGGTGTTGATGTTGCCGAAGGACAGGGGGTTTTTCAGACCCGTAAGTTTTACGGTCGCGCCCTCGTTGCTACCGAAATCGCTCGTCTTGACCCAGGCGCTTATCTCGTAGTAAGAGTTGGAGGAGAGGGAGAGGGTAGCGGAGTTATATCCGTAGAAAACTCTTGCGGCGTTGGAGTTAATAAACAGCGCCTTGGAGTTGGTTCCGGGGAACTTGCCGTTCTCGCCGAAGGGCGTGAGCCTTCCTCCGAAGTTGCCCGAGACGTCCTTGAACTCATCCCGCTCGTCGAGCTTATACTCTTTCAGCTTGTCCTCGTCGAGGAAGGACTTGACGTCGAGATCGACAACGCCGTGTACGACGCTCTCGTCCTGGCTCGAGTTCGTTTCGGCATTCCAGCTCGAGGGGTCGGCTATGTTATCGCTGCTGCTCGAGCTCGTGCTCGCAAAGTCGCCGTTGGTGACGGAAATGCCGCTGCTGTCGCGGGTAAAGACGTCTTCGTCCAGCCCGACCGCTCCCGCTCTTCCGATGGGGGCGAAAGCGAAAACGGACAGCGCCGTTGCCACGAGCGCAAGGATCGTGAAGATCGCGATAAATCTCTGTTTCAACGATTTGTGTTTAGCTTGCATCAGTTATAATTCCTTGTATATGAACCTTATAAGGTTTCGGCATAATAATACCGCTACATTATAACTCAATTAGCAATATTATGCAAACGTTTTATTATGCGTAGGTTAAATTTTTTCCGATAATTTGCCGCAATATAATTATATAGCGTCCGTGCGGCGTTCCGCGGGGGCGGAAAGGGAGACCGAGGAATGAAAAAACCGATTAAAACGATACTCGAGATAGTGACGGGCGGCGCCGTCGGGCTGGCGAGCGGACTGCTCGGCGGCGGAGGGGGAATGCTCTGCGTGCCCCTTCTCGAGAAGGTTCTGAAAGAGGACGTCAAAGTCAGCCATGCCACCACCGTACTCGTCATGCTCCCCATATGCCTTGCGGGCGCGATAGTGTATTGGTCGAGCGGGAAGTACGGGTTTGCCGAAAACCTGCCCGTAATACTCGGCGTACTGCTCGGCGGAGCGGCGGGATCGGCACTGCTTAAAAAGTTAGGCGGGAGGGCGGTAGCCGTGATATTCGCCTGTCTGATGATAGCGGCGGGCGTGAGGATGGCTTTGTGACGACCTTTCTCTTTGTTTGCGGAGTAGCGGGCGGGATAATCGGGGGAATGGGCATGGGCGGCGGAACCCTCCTGATACCCCTTCTGACCCTGCTGTGCACCTTCGATCAGCATACCGCGCAGGCTGTCAACCTGATAGCCTTTATTCCCATGTCGGTCGTGAGCGTCATCATTCACGCAAAGAACGGACTGCTCCGCCCCAAGTACCTTCTGACCGTCGCGCTCCCCGCCGTGTGCGTGAGTGTGCTCGCCTCGCTGCTCGCAATCAGCACCAAGGGGGAGGTACTCTCCTCGATATTCGGTTGGTTTCTCATCGCGCTCGGCGTATTCCAGCTCTTTTCGGCGGTCGGAAAAACGGAGAAAAAGTCGAGTCCGAAAAAAGCCGCATTAAAACTCGTCTCGGAGCATATCGATAAATAAGCGGAACAGGCGGCGGAAGGCACATTCGACAGGGAAAGACAAAATAGCCGTCTTTTTCGCAAATTTCAGTATGTACCGAAAGGTATAATCGGGGTGCAAATGAAATATGTGTTTGCGAGCAAACGAACGTTAATCGGAGCCGCGCTTATCTCTCTCGCCCTCGTCGGCGTTATAGCGGCGGTGTGCGTGACCGACGCGGCGGCGGTGTATCTCGGCAAAAGCCCGCGGCTTATCCCCATCTATTCGGTGGAGACGGATAAGAAAGTCGTCGCTCTGTCCTTCGACGCCGCCTGGGGAGCGGATAAGACGCTCGGCATTCTTGACGTACTGACCGAGTACGACGTTGTGGCAAACTTCTTCGCCGTAGGCATGTGGGCGGAAAAGTACCCCGACGTGCTCAAAAAACTCGCGGAGAGCGGGCGAATGGAGATCGGCACGCACAGCAACACCCACCCCGATATGGGCAAAATGTCGGCTTATGATATAAAGCTCGAACTCACCGCGTCGATGGACATAATCGAGAGAGTAACGGGTACCCGCCCCGAGCTGTTCCGCCCGCCATACGGCTCATACAGCGACGCGCTCATAACGACGGCGAAGGAGCTTGGGCTGTATACCGTGCAGTGGGACGTGGATACGCTGGACTGGAAGGGGTTAAGCGCGGGAGATATCGCCGAGCGCGTTCTCGGTCGGGTCAGAGAGGGGAGTATCGTGCTTATGCACAACAACGGCGAGCACACCCTCGAAGCCCTTCCCATAATTCTCGACGGACTGAAAAACAAAGGCTTTGCCTGCGTGAAGATAGGCGACCTTATCTACAGAGATAACTACACTATCGACCACACGGGCAGACAAAGGAGTTAAAAGAATATGACCAACGAAAATCAGATCGTGACAAACAGAGTGTTCCTTTGCGGAACGGTGGAGAGCGAACCCGTACTCAGCCATGAACTGTACGGAGAGGGGTTCTACGAATTCAGCGTCGGCGTTTTGCGGCTCAGCGAGCAAAAGGACGTCCTGCCCGTAACGGTGGCGGAACGGTTGCTCGGCGACAGAAAACTGACGGTGGGCGAGACGGTGGCAATCGAGGGGCAGTTCCGAAGCTATAACAAAATGGCGGAGAACCATTCCAAACTCATGCTCACCGTCTTTGTGCGGGAGTTCGTCGACCCGTCGGTGGCTTACGCCAACCCCAATACCGTCGAACTTCTCGGCTACATATGCAAGGAGCCGATATACCGCACAACGCCGCTTAACCGCGAGATATGCGACCTTCTCGTCGCCGTCAACCGTGCCTTCAACAAGTCCGACTACATACCCTGCATAGCCTGGGGGCGTAACGCGCGGTATTGCCGAACCCTCCCCGTCGGCACAAAATTACTCATCGGCGGACGGCTGCAATCGCGCAAGTACGTCAAAAAGCTCAGCGAGGAAGTGTCCGAAACGCGCACGGCATACGAGATATCCGTCAGCCGCGTGTACGAGACCGAAACGGGGGACGGCGCCCCGCCGCAGGAGATCGGGTAGCGCATTGCGGTGCATTGCACAGACGGATCGGCGCACAGTCGGATATTTATCGGATAATTATACGCAGGCGCGCCGCGAACGTAGCATAAGGCGCGAAAAAGCCCCGAAAGAATTATCTTCGGGGCTATCGGCATTTATCCGTAATTACTCGATTTTCTTTTTCTTTTTGACCGCAACGGCGATGATGATCACGATGGCGATTACCACGATTATTGCGACGATAAACATAACGACCTGATACCAGGTACCGACGGTGAGGGTTATATACTCGGTGCGGACGAAGCACTTTCTCGTCGCCCCGCTCGCGGCGTCCGAGCAATACACGATTTCGGTGTACTCGTCGCCCCGCTTATATGCGTCTCTGTCTATGAGCTGGACTTCGGTGCGGTTGGGGATAGTCACGCCCTCGATCTCGGTGAATTTGCCGTCCTCGCCCCGCATATACGCTTTGACTTCGACTTTTGCTGGAGCGTCGATAAATCCGTCGGGAACGATGACGCGATTGCTCCCGTCGGGGCTGGGCGGGGAGAGTTTGGCGGATATGGCGGGGATATATCCGTCATAGTCCTTGCCTTCCGAAGAGAAGGTTATGTGATACCAGGTTCTGTTTTCTCCGTCGGCATACCCCGAAACGAAGTCGGCGAGAAGGTACGCTTTTCCCACCTCGGTAGTCGCTCGACTGCCCTTTGCGGGCGGGGAGACGGCGGAGGGATATTTGTATATTTCGGTAATGACGGTGGGGTAGCAATTGTCGTTATCATATAACTTGCGGGTGGGGAGAGGCTGACCGAGAGCGCGTTTGTTGACGAAGCCCTTAACTCCGTCGGTATTACTGTCCGTCGTCTCGACTATGGCGTAAACGTAGTCGGTATCCGGGTACTCCGCCATAACGATAACATATGCGCCGTAGCTCGTTTCGCCGAGAATGGCGGGGGACTCGGCAGGCCGCGCGTATATGTCCGCGACGGCTTCGGCGGGTCGGATATCCACGGCAACTCCCGCCGCGTTATATCCGCTCTCCGCGTCCGCAATGAACTTGTCGAGCGCACCGCCGTCGTCTGCGTACATAACCACGCCCGCGTCGGCGGCCTTGATAATCCCGGTGCTGCAATCGCTGTCGGACACGACTATAATGTCGCCGTAGCAGACAGAGTTTATGCCCGTCGTCTCGATGAACGATATGTCTATTTCACGGACGCCCGAAAGAGATACGGACGTCTTTTCATCGTTTTTGTAAAGCCCGTTTTCCGTCGCGCAGAATACGTTTCCCGCGCCGTCCGCCGCGATATCCTTAACCGCTCCGTCGAACGCCGAAGAGGATAATACGACGCTCTCCTCTTCGCCGCAGAGCGCGACGTCGCCGCTCGTTTTAAGCGCGTATATGGCGCCGTCGGGGGAGATGACGAACCGAGTGGCTTCGGTCGTTACCGTGCTGCCGTCCGAGGCGCGGAGCAGTTTGCCGCTCTCGGTCAGCACATACAGCGCGTTATTTTCGACGTCGGACATGTCGATACCGATTTGCAGGATATTTTCGTCGAAGGTGAGCCCGATGTCGGGGAGACGTTCGAGTTCGCTCGAAAAGACGGATACGCGGTTGTTCTCGGCGACGTAGACATTGCCGTCATAGTCGATAGCCGCCGAAGTGGGCTCGGTAGCCTCGGCGGTTATTCTGTCGTCGGCGCGCACCAGCGTGACTTTATTGCTCCCCTTTTCCGCGAATACCGCGAAGTTCTTGCGCGTTGCCGCCGAAACGCTCTCCGCCGCACAGAATACGGTGTAGCCGACGCCGCCGACGTAACGCCGCAACTTGCCCGAGCGGGTGGTGTAATACAGCGCCTCGCCGTCGTTGGAGAGGGAGGTAATGCCGCCAATGTCCGCACTGCCCGAGGTTTCGAGGCGGAAGAGGGAATAGTCGGTAGCGTAATAAATCTCGCCGGCGGAAAGGACGGAGATTGCGACGGGATCTCCGTCAGACGCCACGCCGCGGCGAATAAGCGCGCGCGTCCCGCTTTCCTCGTCATAGGAGAATACCGAGACGATACCGCCCGATTTTTCGCAGGTATAGATCTTGCCGCCGAACGCGGCGCCGCAAAGCACTTCGTCCTCGGTGGTTGCGACGGAGTTGCCGTTATAGATTATTTCGCCCGCCTTTACCGCGCCGAAACATCCCTCGTCATAGAAGATGGAGATTGCGCCCTCGTAGCCCTCGTCGGTATCCGTGACAGTCCTGCCTTCGGGGCTTGCCGCCAATTTGGTCGCCGCGGAGCTATCGCCGATAAGCGTCATGCCGAATTGATCGGCTTTGACCGTTCGCCCGTTACCGTCAAGGAAAAACAGCCCCGATTCCGAAAAACATACCGCGGTCGGGTCGGTCATGACGTACTCATAGCGCAGTTCTCCCGTCTCCTCCGTCACCGCTGCCGCTGCGACGCTTCTTGCGCCGAAGGAGGGCAGAGCGAGGCAGAGCGGAAGGAGGGCCGAAAGGCATACCAAAACGCAAATTCTCCCAAGTTTACTCATACATTGTGCATTATATCACAAAAATCGACGTATGTAAACAAAATGTGCTTGAGCCGACTTATAAAAATATATATAATTATTTTTCAAAAAGGTATTTACAAAGCGATAATTCTGTGATATAATCGGGGAAAATTGGATTATTATATTCGATTTTGCGGGGAGAAAGTGTAGACGTCGACATTTTACTTTGCATAGCAGCAAGGAAGGAGTATCAATGGAAAAAATTGCAGTAATTGACATGGGCAGCAACACGGCTAAATTGATTTTGGCTTACATTCTTATCGACGGGCACAACGACGGTCACTTCGTTGTATTTGACGAACTCGTGGAATCGGTGAGACTCGGACAGGATATGGAGAGGGACGGATACATCAAGCCGTCCAAGATCGCACAGGCGGTAAAGACGCTTAATATGTTCAAGAAACTGTGCGATACAAACGATGTGGACAAGATATACGCGGTGGCTACCAACGCCATTCGCCGCGCGAAAAACCAGAAGAGCTTCCTCGAAGAAGTCAATTCTTCGTGCGGGTTCAGGCTTCGCGTACTCGGCGAGGAAGAGGAAGCCCAACTTATATATCAGGGCGTAATAAACTCCATGGAATACCCGAAGGGCGTTATCATGGACATAAGCGGGAGCAGTCTGCACCTCATACAATATAACAGGCGGAACATACTCAACCGCGTGACTTTGCCCTTTGGCGCAATAACGCTGAGCGATCTGTTTAACGACGGCACCCACACCCCCGAGGAGATATCCGCGCTTATCGAGGAGTATGTCGAGGGTCAGCTTGCCGAAGTGCCCTGGCTCAAAAACATCGATCCCGACGTGCAGTTTATCGGCGTGGGCGGGTCTTTCCGCAACCTTGCGACAATAAGCAAGAGACTGCGCAGATATCCGCTGTCCATAATACATAACTACTCCGTCGGCAAGGAAGAATTTACCAATATATACGACACTATAAAGGTGCTTCCGATAGACAAGCGGGCGAAGATTAAGGGGCTTAACGAGGAGCGTGCGGACATATTCGTCTCCGCGCTTGCAACGATCAAGTCGGTGCTCTCGGTCAGCGGGCTTCCCAACGTGGTAATATCCTCTTCGGGACTTCGCGAGGGAATAATGTTCGGACATGCGATGCCCTCGACCATGGAAAAGCCGATAAGCGATATAGTCGCTCACTCCGTCTATACTCAGCTGCACTATTGCGACCAGAACATCAAGCACTGCGAGAAGGTATGCAACCTCTCGATTATGCTGTATAAACAGCTCCGCGTGCTTCACAAACTGCCGAGAATGTACGTTAAAGTGCTTCGCGTCGCCGCGCTTATGCACGACGTCGGGGTGCGGCTTAAATACTATGCGCACAACAAGCACTCCTTCTACTTCATACTCAACTCCACGCTGTACGGACTGTCGCACAGGGATCTTCTCCTTGCGGCGTTTGTGGCGCAGGGGCACCACCCTAACGAGTTCAATATGGCGGAATGGGGAAGATATAAGGACATATTGCAGGAAGAGGATCTCTCGGCGGTTATGAAACTGTCGGTAATACTCCGTATAGCCGAGTCTCTCGACCGTTCGATGAGCGGTTGCATAAAGTCGATCAACTGCGACGTTCTCGGCGACTCCGTTATTATGAAAACGGAATCGGACGGCGATTGCTCGCTGGAGATAAAGGACGCGCTTAACGTTCGCGCCGACTTCGCGAGAGCGTATAACAAGAACCTCGACATACTGTGATATGCGGCTGATACTTGCCTCCGCTTCGCCTCGCCGCGCGGAACTGATAAAGAAACTGAAGTACCTCGAAGTCGAAGTCAGACCCGCGAATGTCGACGAGCGCACGGATAAGACGGACGACAGAGAAGCCGTCATGGACATTGCCGAACGGAAGGCGCGGGCGGTGAGGTCGGACGACCTCGTTCTCGGCGCCGATACGGTGGTTGTCGCGGGCGGCAAAAGGTTGGGCAAACCCAAAACCGCCGACGAGGCTCGCGAGATGTTCGCACTGCTTTGCGGAGCGCCGCATAAAGTGCTGACGGGGGTGTGTCTGATAGGCGGCGACAAAGCGGTTAAGGCGTGCGAAGAGACGACGGTGGAGTTCGCCTCTTACGACGAAAAGCTCGTCGAGGAGTATATAGCGACGGGGAAACCGTTCGATAAAGCGGGCGGGTACGGCATACAGGACGAGGAGCTTGCCCCGCTTGTAAAGAGTATTACAGGAGATTACGACAACGTGGTCGGCTTGCCGATAAGGCTTGTGGACCTGCTGATATCGGAGAACTACGAATGACGGAAGAACTTGCCATCGTTATTGGCACCGCGAATACCATGATCTACATGCCGAACAACGGCATAGTTCTTTGCGAGCCGTCCATAGTCGCGTATACGGGTGACCCGAAATCGGGTAAGGTGCGGTATGTCGGCAACGAGGCCGCGGCGACCGTGGGCAAAACTCCCGAAAATACCAACTTGCGTTTCCCCGTGACAGACGGCATTATATCGTCGCCCGACGCTTGCCGCGATATGCTCGCGGCGTTTCTTAAAAAACTGATAAGACCGGGACTGTTCGGACCGAAAATCCGCGCGATTGCCGCGATACCGACGGGGCTTGCCCTCGAAGAGCGCAGAATATACGACGATGTGTTCGCGCGGGCGGGGATAAGCGACGTCATAATGATAGAAAAAGTCCTGCTCGCGGCGGTGGGGGCGGAACTGCCCGTCCACTCGGATAAGGTCAGCCTGATCGCCAACATAGGCGCGGGTACGACGAGCATTGCCGCCGTAGCTTCCTCGGGGATCGTGTACGGCTGCAGCGCCAACATAGGCGGAATAATGATGGATAAAGCCCTCCGCGACTATATCCTCGGCAAATACAACTTCCGCATAGGCTTAAGTGAGGCGGAAAGGATTAAGTGCGGGGTAGGCAGCCTGTTCTCCAACGATAAGAGAAAGATGACCTCGAGGGGGGCGGATCTCACCGTAATGTCTCCTTCGAGCTTCGACATAAAATCGACGGATGTTATGGAGGCAGTGATGCCGTACTATCTCCGAGTAGCCGACGCGATCGAGAGCATAATTCGCTCCCTTCGCCCCGAAATAGCCGCGGATATATACACCGACGGACTGCACCTGACGGGGGGTGCCTGCCTGATACCCGGCATAGAGAAGATGTTCTCCGAACGCCTCCGCATACCCGTCTCCGTCCACGTCGATTCGGAGTACGCCGCCGTGCTCGGCGCGGGCAAACTGCTCACCAACAAAGCCGCTCTTCGCGAAATTCTCTCGCAGAATTAAGCCGACCCGAGACTTAAAATCAAGGCTTGAAACATACAATACTCGAACCATATATAAAAGCGTGAAATAAAATCCGATATTAAAAATATGAGCATCATAACGTATAGGCATTAAACATATAGATATTAAACACAGCCACAGCAGTCCAAAGAGCGATATCCCCGCTCTTTTTTAGTGTGTCCCGAAAATAAGTATTGTAAATGATCTGCCTCATAAGTTCAGACGGTTCGGCTGCCTGTATTTGTTTTGGCTTTCGACAGGGTTCGTATTTTTAGTTGATATTATTATAACGTTCTACCGCGGGGGCGTGATAGCATTATTAAGAATATGGCGAGATCGATAGTTATAACAAGCGGAAAGGGGGGCGTGGGGAAAACGACGCTGACGGCGAACCTCGGCAGGTGTCTTGCGGCGATGGGGGAACGGACGGTGGTACTCGACGCGGATATCGGGCTGAATAACCTCGACGTACTGCTCGGTATGGATTCGCGCATAGTCTATGACATAGTGGACGTTATCGAGGGGCGGTGCCGATTGCGGCAGGCGCTTGTCGAGGATATTGACCAGGCGGGTCTGTACATACTTCCTTCCGCGCACAGTTACGACAAAGCGAAGATCTCGGGGCAGCACATCCGCGAGGTGGTACTTCGGCTGTGTCAGAACTTCGACTTTGTGCTGGTGGACTGTCCCGCGGGGATAGAGGCGGGGTTCAAACGTGCGGTGGCGGCGTGCGAGGAAGCGGTGCTTGTCACCACTCCGCACATAAGCTCGGTGCGCGACGCCGAGACGGTGATGAGTATTTTGCTGCGTAGCGGGATAACGCGCATATATACCGTGGTAAACAGGGTTCGCGGCGACATGATATTATCGGGTGAGATGCTGACTAAAAACGATGTGGAGAAGCTGATTAACGCCGAAGTGTACGGCATGATACCCGAAGAGGACGCACTCAACCTGCTCAGCAACTCCTTCAACGCGGGGATAACGGAGGGTTACGCCGCCTGTCAGGCGCTCGCCCGCGGGATAATGTCGGGCACTCCCGAAGTGTTCGACCTGACCAAAAAATACCGCGGCTTTTTCGGAAAGATAAAGCGCGGACTGCGGCGGAGACTCTGACCGCGGGAGGGAATAATATGAAACGGAAAAACGACATATCCGAAAGCCTCAGAAAGTACCTGCTCGGCAACCGTCTTGCCGCGCTCTCGGCGGTAATAACCTCGCTTAAAGCCGACCTGAAAAGCCTGCTCGCCGACTACATGATAACCGACGGCGATATATCGTTCACCGCCGATATGGACGAAGAGGGCGGGAGAGTGGTGTTCGACATATCCTTTGCCGCCCGCGAGATATACGAGGCGGGTGCGGTGCTGAAGTAATAACGCCGCGCCCTCTCACATATTCATAAACGTGAACAGGCGCGTCAAAAAAGAGAGAGTTGTCTCCGTATCCCCGCTCACCGTTATTTTCGCGGCGGCGCTCGTCGCTCTCGGCTACGGCATGGAGTTGCTCTCATACGCCGTCGTGCTGATTATCCACGAGTTTTCCCACGCCATAACGGCGGAGCGGCTGGGCTATGCGCTTAAAAAGGTGCGTATTATGCCTTACGGCGTCTCCATAGACGGGGACTTCGAGGGCATCAAGGGGGAGCGCGAAGTACTCATTGCGGCGGCGGGACCGCTGTCCAACCTCCTGCTCTGGGTGGTAATAACGGGGCTTTGGTGGTGGTTTCCCGCGACGTACTCGGCGACAAAACTGCTTGCCGAAGCCAGCTTCTTCACGGCGGCTGTCAACCTCATTCCCGTCTATCCGCTCGACGGCGGCAGGGTGCTTCACGGTTTTCTGTCTAAGTTCGGGCCGCGCAAAGCCCGGAGGATAACGGCGGCGGTTTCTTGGGTGTGCGGGCTGACCGTCGTGGCGGGCGCGGTAACGGCGATAGCCGTCGGGGCTAACTACACTTTTGCGACGCTTGCCGTATTCGTGCTCACGTCGCTGGCGTTCCACGGAAAGGGGAGCGCGTATGAGAATATATACACTATGTCTGATTTGGAAAAGAGGCTGAAAAACGGATTGCGCGTTCGGGAAATAATGGTGAGTAAGAATGCCGACCTGCTCTCGCTGTATAACATGCTCCGAGCCGACTATTATACGCGGTTCATAGTGACGGACGGGAATTACCGCGAAGTCGCGCGGGTGACGGAAACGGAATTAACCGAATTTATTACTCATTATAATTCTCTCGAAACGCCTATTTTTGTTGCACTTCACGAAAAATAGTGCTAAAATAAGGACGTTATGAGCATCGACGAGATGAAAAATCTTATTCTGGTTGATCGCGAAGACGCATATATTACCGTTGGACTGATAGAAAACGGACGGCTCTCGGAACTTTACAGCGAGGCGCTGAGCGAACGTCAGAGTACGGGCAACATTTATAAAGGCAAAGTGACCGATATCATTGAAGGGCTGCAAAGCGCTTTCGTGGATATCGGTACAGACAGAACGGGTTTCTGGTATATTGACGAAACTCTCGACCACCGCTCTGTTCTCGGCGCGGGCAACGCCCTTCCTCACAAGATATCTGCGAAGAAGGGCGATTATGTCATGGTTCAGGAAGTCAAGGAGGGCACCGAGCTTAAAGGTCCCAAGCTCACTTCCAACATATCCATACCCGGTCACTACGTTATTTATTTGTACAACCTGCCCTTTGTCGGCGTGTCGAATAAAATAACGGGCGTCGCCATGCGCGAAAAACTCGTATCCCTGCTTAAAGGCGTAGCTCCAGAGGGGCGCGGCTTTATCGCCAGAACCAACTGCCTGACCGCGACGGACGAGGAGATCCTGCAAGAGGCCAGGTTCCTGATCAAGGCAGGCGAGGGCATACAGCGCAAGTGGGAAGAGGCGGAGGACGTCGCGCTTATATACGGCGAGGGTAATATTCTCTACCGCACCATTCGCGACATGCTTTCGGACGGTATCGAGGGAATTGTCTGCAACGACGTGAAAGTTACCGAGGATCTTCGCAACATGGTGGAGACGTTCTGTCCCTACTTCAAGGGCGACGTGACTTACTACGACGGCGAAGAGGATATATACGACTACTTCGGCATAGGCAGCGACCTTATCTCGCTGTTTTCGCCCAAAGCCAAACTCCCGTCGGGCGGCTTTGTCGTGATCGAAAAGACCGAAGCGCTGACCGCGATAGACGTTAACACGGGCAGCTACCTCGGCACGGATAACCGAGAGGACACGGTATACAGAACCAACCTCGAGGCGGTCAAGGAGATAGCAAGGCAGATACGACTGCGGAACATAGGCGGTATTATCGTCGTCGACTTCATCGATATGTCGGACGAGGAGCATCGGATTTCCGTCGTCGAAGCGCTTAAAAACGAGCTGTATTTCGACAGGGTCAAGACGAGAGTGCTGGATATGTCAAGTCTCGGGCTTGTGGAGATTACGCGAAAGAAGGTGGGCAGGGAACTCGTCTCCGTCAGTCAGGGCAAGTGTCCCTTCTGCGGCGGCACGGGAGTATTGCTCGCCGACGCGTATGTGGCGCGTGGGATTAAGTACCGCCTCAAACGGCTGTTCATGAATCACAACGTCTCCATCGCGCTTATATATGCGCACCCCGACCTTGCGCACCATCTGATCGAGCATAACGACTTTGTCAAAGAGGTCGAGGGCGTGTGGTCGCATAAGCGGATATACGTTGTTGCCGACGAGAATATGAACTACGGAAGTTACAGGGTATACTCGGGCATGGGCGGCGTTCCCGCTCACTCCGAACTGCTCGTTTGATAAAATCGAAAATATCAAAAACGCGCTGCGGAAAATTTGCCGCGGCGCGTCTTTCGTTTCATAGGGAAGGAACTCGCTTGCACAGTTAGCGGGCAAGAAAAAAGCGCCTCGGTTTTAGCCGAAGCGCTTTTGCAGTTCATGACGGATCAGTACATGCCGCCCATTCCGCCCATGCCGCCTGCGGGTGCGGGAGGCTCGGGAGCGGGGATATCGGTGACGATACTCTCTGTCGTGAGCAGGGTAGCGGCAACGCTGGACGCGTTTTGAAGCGCGCTTCTCGTAACCTTGGTGGGGTCGAGAATACCTGCGGCAACGACGTCGCAATACTCGTCTTTGAGCGCGTTATACCCGAAGTTGGGGTTCTTCTTTGCGAGAATGGTGTTGACTACCACGCCGCCGTCCACGCCTGCGTTTGCGGCGATCTGGCGAACGGGTTCTTCGAGCGCTTTGAGCACTATCGTCGCGCCAGTTTTCTCGTCTCCGTCGAGTTTTTTAATAAGCGCTTTGACCGTAGGGATAGCGGAGAGGAGAGCAACTCC
>CANPYH010000003.1 GCA_947588325.1 uncultured Clostridia bacterium | reverse complement strand
ATACGTTGTTGCCGACGAGAATATGAACTACGGAAGTTACAGGGTATACTCGGGCATGGGCGGCGTTCCCGATCACTCCGAACTGCTCGTCTGATAATAACCGAAAATACAAAAACGCGCTACGGCAATCAGCCGCGGCGCGTCTTTCGTTGTGTTTTGTCCCTTATATTTCTCCCGCACTGTGCGCTTATGCTACGCCTGCGAGTTAAAAAATCCTTCCGCGCCGCGCTCCACAAAGGCGAGGGCATAACCTTTGGCGTATTCGCACCCTCGGGCAAAGTATGGGGAATATACCCCGTTTAGATAGATGACGATCTTGTTTGCGTCGTTCGGGCGCAATTTCCCGATAGACGTCACGTAGCCGCCCCGCCATTCAGCCCTTCCGCGCTCTTCGCTTCTGCCGTCGAACTCAGCTTCGATCATCTCCGCCCAGGACGTGTAGTCGCCGAAGTCCGCCGACACCTCCGTCAGTTCGTACTTTGTAAGGACATAGACGGTCACGCCATCTCCCGCTTCGGGCGCGGGGCGTGAGAGCGCGGGGATTTCGGCGGGGGAGGCGCAACCCATCGGTATACTAAACAGCGGAATCAGCGCGAGAGCCGAGAGTATCGATATAATCAAACACTTCTTTGATAACATTTGACATCACCTGTTCGTGCGCGTGTTCCCGCGCATATTCGCGGAAAGAGCTTTCGGTAAAGCCCTTCACCGAGTTTCCGTAACCTATCGTCCACTTCGCGCCTAACCTGTCCAGCACAAGCACGAAGGATATGTTTAAGTCCATATCGTTGTCCTGCACGGTGAAGGAAGTTTTGGTCTCGTAATCGCCGAGCAGGGGCGCGATCTCGAGGAAGAATGCTTCGCGGTTAGCCGCTCCGTGCGCTCCCGTCCGCGGATTGACGAACGCCGAGTACAGCGACGCGCCGACGTCTATGTCCGACGAGCCGCCGAGCATGTCGTAAGCGTACACCCAGAGGTCGTTAGTCGCCACTCCCGCCATATCGTCGACTATCCCATCGAGGTAGGAATCGCGGACGTTATCATAACCGAATGGGGCGGGGCGGGCGACGTCCTTAACCCCCGCTTTTCGCAGTTGGTAAGCCGCCCAGGCGAGCACCCATTGTTTGCTCTCCTTCTCCGACAGAGTGAGCGCGGCGACGCCTTCGAGGGCATTAACCAGCGACTCGGGCATATCATCTGCCGAGGGGACGGTCGGCTCGTCGGGAATGTGGGGGACGGTGGGTCTGTCCATGGGGTCGTCGGGCGTCGAACCGTTCGGGACATATCCGCAATATATGTCCTCATACTCTTCGGGCAGGTAGTCGGCGGTTATTTCCTCAAACGCGCCGCCGACGAATCGCCAATACCTGAATGTGTATCCTTCGCCGGGATTGGGCTCCCACCAGACGGAATAAGCCTCGTTTTCCCGCTCGTCGTTACCCGGCACCTGTGCAAGCGCTTCGGCAAGGCTGTCGGCGCGGAAAAAGTTGCGGTATCGCTGCGTTCCGTCCTTGTTCATGATGTGCAGTGTGAATTGCCCGATCTTCTTAACCCCCGTGACGGTGAGGGTTATATCGCCCTCGACGCGTATGGTATATATAAGCCCGTTTGACAGCGGGTCGGACTCGTCCGCACCGTCGCCCTGCGTACCCGTAATTTCCGTGCCGCCCGCGAATAATTTTGCGTTTGCGGCGGAATATGCGCTGTCACGGTATATCATGAGATTGAGCAGGGTGCCTTTGGCGTAAGTCTGACTGCCGAGCAGCACCGTTTGCGCGTCGCTTATTCCGTCGTTGTTGCCGTCTATGAGGGCGCGGAGGGTATAGCCCTCGCCGCCGACGTGCGTGACGGTAGCGAGATAGTCGGGGTCGGCGCCGTCCGCCGCAACGCCGCTGACGCAAATCGTGGTGTTTTCCAGCACTCTGACGAGGTAGAATGAATGGTAGCCCTCGCTCTTCAACTCCACTTCGTCGAGGTCATAGCGGGAGAGGGAAGTAATCGCCTCATAGTCCGCGCCGACGGCGATAACCGAAGCCCTTGCCGATGACTGTCGGTAGCCCTCCTCGAGTTTAAGCCCCACAACCGACGTGTAGCCGATAGCTTCGTCCACTCGTTTAAGCTCGGATAGGGTGTATCCCACACCTTCGCCGAGGGTGAGGGAGACGTCGGAGTTAGGCACCGCCGTTATCTCTGCCGACGAAGCGGCGGCGGGAAGGGTGAGAGACGACGCCTCAATGCCGTCCACTTTAAGTATGGGTTCGTTCTGCCTGTAACCGCGGGAGAGATAGACTTCGACGGCTATGTCGCCGCCGTCGTCCGTCGAGATAACTCCGTTTCGCGGGAAGAGCCGCTCGCCGCCCTGCGTGAATATTACGCCCTCTACGCCCTCCGACCAACCGACGGCTATTCGGTAGCGCGGGCTTGTATCGGCGCAACCCGTGAAGGCAAAAAGCAGGGCCAATATCGCCGTGAGAGCGAAAACAATTGACTTTTTCATATTAACCTCCGTAAAAAAATCGTGCCTTAATCGGGCACGACAAAAAATCGTTATCGAAAACTTCTCCGCTGCCCGAGAAAAAATAACGCAGATTCCGACGGGCAGGTATTCGGACTTTAACCGTAATGGCTGTTGCGACGGGTTTTCACCGCACTTCCCCTGCAATCGGTAAAACTACCGCTCGCGTCGTCTATTCGCTTTTTCACCGCGATTATATCACCTGCGCGGGCGAGCTGTCAAGCAAAAGGGGAAGGGACTTGATTTTATGGACGGCGGGTAAGAAAAAAGCGCCTCGGCTTTAACCGAAGCGCCTTTGACTATTTATAGCGGATTAGTACATGCCGCCCATGCCGCCCATGCCGCCTGCGGGTGCGGGAGGCTCGGGAGCTGGGATATCGGTTACAATGCTCTCGGTGGTGAGCAGGGTAGCCGCGACGCTCGAAGCGTTCTGGAGCGCGCTTCTCGTGACCTTGGTCGGGTCGAGTATACCTGCGGCAACGACGTCGCAATACTCGTCTTTAAGCGCGTTATATCCGAAGTTGGGGTTTTTCTTGGAGAGAATGGTGTTAACAACCACTCCGCCGTCCACGCCCGCGTTAGCCGCGATCTGACGAACGGGCTCCTCGAGCGCTTTGAGCACGATGGTTGCGCCCGTCTTTTCGTCGCCGTCGAGCGTCTTGATAAGCGCCTTGACGGTGGGGATAGCGGAGAGGAGCGCAACGCCGCCGCCCGGAACGATACCCTCTTCGACGGCTGCCCTCGTCGCCGCAAGAGCGTCCTCGATGCGGAGTTTCTTTTCCTTCATCTCCACTTCGGTAGCCGCGCCTACGCCGATTACAGCAACGCCGCCTGCGAGTTTAGCCAATCTCTCGGCGAGCTTCTCCTTGTCATAGTCGCTGGTAGTGGTCTCCATTTGCGCCTTGATCATGTTGATACGGTTGAGTATCTCCTGCGGGTTGCCCATACCTTCGACGATGGTGGTGTTTTCCTTATCCACCTTAATCTGCTTTGCGCGGCCGAGCATCTCGATCTTGGTGTCTTTGAGTTCGAGACCCGTCTCTTCGCTGACGACGGTGCCGCCCGTGAGAACGGCTATGTCGCGGAGCATTTCCTTTCTTCTGTCGCCGAAGCCCGGTGCTTTGACGGCAACGCAATTGAAGGTGCCGCGGAGTTTATTGACAACGAGGGTGGCGAGGGGCTCGCTCTCGATATCCTCGGCAATAATCATGAGTTTGAGGTTGGACTGTATAACTTGCTCGAGCAGGGGAAGGATCTCCTGTATATTGGATATCTTCTTATCGGTAATGAGAATTGCGGGATTGTCGAATACGCACTCCATCTTATCCGTATCCGTTACCATGTAACTCGAAGCGTAACCTCTGTCGAATTGCATACCTTCGACGACGTTAAGCACGGTGTTCATGGTCTTGGACTCTTCGACGGTTATAACGCCGTCTTTGCCGACCTTCTCGAAGGCTTCGGCGATGAGGGAGCCGACGGTGTCGTCGCTCGCGGAAATGCTTGCGACCTGCTTGATAGCTTCCGAGGAATCGACTTCCTTGGAAATGCTCTTGAGATAATCGACGGTTGCCTGCGTGGCGGCGGCGATACCCTTCTTTACTATCATGGGATTTGCGCCCGCCGCGACGTTCTTAAGCCCCTCGCGGATGATAGCCTGCGCGAGTACGCAAGCGGTGGTGGTGCCGTCTCCCGCGACGTCGTTGGTCTTGGTGGAAACTTCCTTGACGAGCTGTGCGCCGAGATTCTCGAAGGGATCTTCGAGTTCGATCTCTTTGGCGATGGTCACGCCGTCGTTGGTGATAAGGGGAGCGCCGTACTTCTTATCCAAAACGACGTTTCTGCCCTTGGGACCGAGGGTGATTTTAACTGTGTTAGCGAGGGTGTTTACGCCCGCTTCGAGCGCCTTTCTCGCTTCTTCTCCGTGTTTAAGCTGTTTTGCCATAATAAACCTCCGAAATTATTCCACGATGGCGAGAATGTCACTCTGACGAAGGATAGTGACTTCTTTGCCGTCGATCTTGAACTCGCTGCCCGCATACTTGGAGCAGAGAACTTTATCTCCGACTTTGACGTACATTTTAACTTCTTTGCCGTCCACAATTCCGCCGGGACCGACTGCAACAACGACAGCCATCTGCGGCTTTTCCTGATCCTTTGCAAGCAGGACGATACCGCTCTTGGTCGTCTCTTCGGTGTTCGTCTGCTCTACGACTACTCTGTCGAATAAAGGTTTGATTGACATTTTGTTCCTCCTCAAATGTTTTAACACATTTTAATATTTACCTGTCTCGTTTGTCAAGCGATATTGCCGTTTGCGGCAAACTTCGCAAAAATCGTGTTTTTTCGATATTTGACTTTCTTTGACTTTTGACATTGCTAATTATAGACCCGCATTATGCGATTGTCAAGGGATTTGTGCAAAAAACGAAAAAAATTTTTACGAAGTTTTGCGGCGCAAAAGCAAGCTCTTAATTCCTATAAGCTCTTAATTCCTATCGGCAGGGAAGAATTATCGGCTCGGACTGTCTTGAAATGGGATTGACTATAACGGCGAAATGCCGTATAATATAAATATTTCCGAAGAACTTACCGAACAAGAATATTTGAAACACGAGGAGGTGCGGAAATATGGCGATAGACGAGAACAATCCGTACAGAAAAGCTCTGGTACAATTGCTTCACTCGATAGATGATGAAATTCATTTGGAAAAGGGAAGTCGGTTGACAATGCTTCACCTTCTCAACAGCGAGGAGAAGATAGTGAAGTTTAACAAGTGGGTCATGAGCCACCTCGAAGATGGCAAACTAAACGCGACGGAGACAGAGGTAGTCAGGGCCGCCGTTAAGGCAAGCAAGGATTAAAGAAGTCTTTGCACCGATTAAGCCTTATAATATCCATAAAAATTTACAAAATAGCAAAAATTTTTGCGCATAGACTTGAAAGAGAGCGCGCCGTCTGTTATAATCAACAGAGAAAGAATATAAGACAGGGGAAAGAGAAGATGCCGACATTCGATAAATGGGATATGCGCTTCATGGAACTCGCCGAAACGGTGGGGGGCTGGAGCAGCTGCTATCAGGACAACAGACACATAGGCGCGGTTATAGTCAAGAACAAGCGCATTATGACGACGGGATATAACGGAGCGCCGAGCGGGATCGAGAGTTGCCGCGACAGGGGAACCTGTCTCCGCCGCGAGATGAACATACCCAGCGGAACGAGGCAGGAGCTGTGCTACGCCGTCCACGCCGAGCAGAACGCCATTGCGCAGGCGGCGAAGATGGGTGTGAGGATCGAGGGTTCGACGCTCTATTGCACGCACCAGCCCTGCATAATCTGCACCAAGATAATCATAAACGCGGGAATTTCTCGGGTTGTATATAAGCACGGCTATCCCGACGACTTCTCTCTCCGACTTCTCAAAGAGGCGGGGATACAACTCGATCGTATGCCCGAGGATCCTTCGGATTAAACGCTCCCGCGCATAATCCCCATAAGTTATGTCCCGCGGGCGAGGGGATAAATAAGAGGGGATAATAATAACGAGGGGATAAATAAGAGGGGATAATAATAAGAAGAAAGTAATAAAAGTAACATAAGTAAGACGGCGGAGCGGACCTTGAAAGCCCCGCCGTTTTTTTCGCTTTGTTTTATTTTGGTTAATATGCCGCCCGCCGCATGTTCCGCGGGATAATGCCCGTAAATTATTACCGAAAAAATTTCCGAAAAAAAGTCAAAAAATTTTGCGTCAAACTCTTGACAAGGCAATAGTTCGGTGCTAAACTAATGTCAAAGGTCAAAGAAAGTCAAACAACCGCGGAACTAATCCGAAGAGATAGGCGAGGCGAAGCGGGGCGGGCTTTGACCGAAGGAGGAGATATGGCAAACATCAGTGATCTCATTGAAAACTTTCTGATAGAAATGCTCGCGGACGGAAATATTATCAGTATAAGCCGCAACGAGCTTGCGACGTACTTTTCCTGTGCGCCCAGCCAGATCAACTATGTCCTGACTACGCGGTTTACACCCGATCGCGGCTACATCATCGAGTCGCATCGGGGCGGCGGGGGGTACATAAACCTCGTCAGGCTGGACGCGAACCGCGACGAACTGTTGGACGGCTTGCTTAACCTGCCCATAAACGAGGGGCTGTCATACTCGCGGACGTTGCAAATACTCGACAGACTGGTAGCGGACGGGATAATGACGAGAAAGGAAGCGGAGTTGGTCGCGGCGACTATGTCGGATAAGGCGTTGATAGCGCCTGCTGTTGCGAAAGACGGCTTGCGTGCGGGGATAATGCGATCGGTCGCGGCGACGTTGCTTCGCAGGCAGGACGCAGACGGTAAGAAAAACGGACGAAAGGAGGAATAAGCTATGTTTTTCCAGAACGAATTGGGTAAAAGGCTGTGCGACGAGTGCGGCAAGAATCCCGCGGTATATTACATGCAAACAATAAAGAACGGCGTTTCGAGCGAGAGATATCTTTGCGAGGAATGCAAGAAGAAGCACGGATTTATCAAACCCGCGCTGACGGGCTTCGCTCCGCTGTTCGCGGCTTTCGGCGACGCGCTCTCGGGAATAGACAGCGGTTCGGCGGTTTGCCCGAAATGCGGCTACACGTCCTCGCAATACCTCGAGACGGGCTTCCTCGGCTGCCCCGATTGCTACAAGGCTTTCGCGGACATAGTCAGACCCACATTGCTTAAATTCCAGAAGGACGTAAAGCACACGGGTAAATCGCCCAAAGAGCTGCAATCGACGGCGGAGGGGAAGTATAACGAACTGCTCCGTCGGAGAGAAGAGGCGGTGGCGAAGGAGGACTTCCTGCTCGCCGCGAAGATCAACGAAGAGATGATTAAGCTCAAGGGAGGCGCGAAATGAGTAACGGTATAGTAGTATCGAGCAGGGCGCGTCTTGCGCGGGACATAGCGGGATATCCCTTCCCGTCAAGGCTGGACAGCGAACGCGCTCTCGAAGTAACGCAGAAAGTATACGCCGCACTCGGCAAGGCGCAGGAAAAGTACACCATAATGCGTATGTCCGACCTCGACGAATTGCGCGTAGAGGCGCTTAAAGAACTGCACATAATAAGCGACGACCTGATCCACGGCAATAAATACGCCGCAGTCATAGTCGACCCGACCAATGAAATAAGCGTCATGGTCAACGAAGAGGACCACATTCGCGCGCAGTGCATACTTCGCGGTAACCGTCTGGACGAGGCGTATCGCAAGATTAACGAGGTGGACGACCTCATTTCCGCCGAACTCAAACTCGCATACGACCCCGAGATAGGCTATCTCACCGCCTGCCCGACCAACGTCGGAACGGGGCTGAGAGCGTCGGCTATGATGTTCCTTCCCGGGCTGAGCCTGACGGGATCCCTCGCGGGGTGCGTGAACGCCGCGAACCACTTCGATATGACGGTGCGCGGAGAGTACGGAGAGGGCAGCGAGAGCCAGGGCTTCCTGTATCAGGTGTCCAACCAAAAAACTCTCGGCGTGACCGAAGATGATATACTTAAAAACGTAAACGCCGCCGTCGCAAGGATCGAACAAAGCGAGATAGCCGCGAGAAAGGCGTTGATGGACGCGGATAAAACGGCAATGTGCGACAAGATATACCGCGCATACGGAGCGCTTACAAACGCATACTCTATGGACGGTAAGGAGTTCGCGGAAAAGCTGGCTTATGTCAAACTCGGCGTGTATTACGGACTGTTCGTGTGCGAGGACGAAAGTCGGCTGGACGCGTTTGCGGAGGAGTGCCGCGCCGCAAATCTCATGCTCAAAGCGGGCGAAGTGCTGACAGCGGAGGAGCGTGACAGACGGCGTGCGGCAATGTGCGAAAAAGAAATAACCGCGCTGGTAAAGAAAGCGCGGATCGAATAAGGAGGTAACAGACTATGGATTATATAAACAATTTCCCCATGTCGGATAACGCCGAGCGGGTACGGACGAACGCTCACCGCTTCGCCATACAATTCCACAACAAGTATGTCGAGCCCGTGCATGTGTTATTCGCCATGTATAATATCAATTGCGTAGGCTCGGAGTATCTGCACGCCGAGCAGTTAATGCCCACGTCCTTTATAACCGAAATGGGCAGGTTGGAGATGAGCGACGACCTCACCGAACCCGAGGAGTCGCAGAACACCAAGACGTTGCTCGACGACGCACGCAGAATAGCCGTCGTGTGCAAGAAGGACTGCATATACACCGAGCATATACTTCTCGCCGCCGTGTTCTACAAGGACTCGGATATATGCAGATTTTTAAGCCGTAACATGAACGTAAGGCATATGCTCCAAAGGCTCAACGAGTGCATGGACCTCGACGAGATTATATCCAACATAAACAATATCCGCCCCAATTCGGGTCTGGCGGATAACGCGCCCCGCCGCGCTGCCGTGCCCGAGGAGCTGAAGGATATCGGCACCGACGTCACCCAGCGCGCCCGCGACGGCAAGATCGACCCCGTCATAGGCAGAAAGGAGGAGATCGAGCGCATAATCGAGATACTCTGCCGTAAGTCCAAGAATAACCCCGTGCTTATAGGCGAACCCGGCGTCGGCAAAAGCGCGGTAGTGGAGGGGCTTGCCCGCGAAATGGTAGCGGGGAATGTGCCCGAACTGCTCAAGGATAAGATCATATTCGCCCTCGACATAGGCAGCCTTATGGCGGGCACCAAGTACCGCGGCGAACTCGAGCGCAAACTCAAGGACGCTATCGAGGCGGTTATAAAGCAGGGCAATATCATACTGTTCATAGACGAGCTGCACACCCTCGCGCAGGCGGGGGGCAAAGAGGGGGAAGTCTCTCCCGCCGATATGCTCAAACCCTATCTCGCGAGGGGCGAACTCCAGACCATAGGCGCGACGACGACGGACGAGTACCGCAAGTTCATCGAGGCGGATAAGGCGCTCGAACGCCGCTTCCAGCCCATAACCGTACTTCCGCCCACAGTTGAGCAGACTATCGAAATACTCAAGGGAATACGCCCCAGCTATGAGGAGTTCCACAAGATCAAGATAAGCGACGAGGCTATCGAGGCGGCGGTTAAGCTCTCCGACAGGTATATAACGGACAGGTTCCTGCCCGACAAGGCTATCGACCTCATAGACGAGGCGTCCAGCCGCGCCAAGGTAAACGGCAACCGTCTCCCGCCCGACCTCAAAGACCTCGAAGCCAAGCGTGACGAGTACCACCGCAACATGGATCTGCACTCCCAGCGCACCGAGTACGATAAGGCGGAGGAGTATAAACGGCTCCGTAACGAGGTGGACGAGGAGATCCGCAAGCGCAAGCTCGAGTGGCAGTCCTCCATATCCACGACCATAGGCGCGGAGGATATAGCGGAGATAGTCGCGAAGTGGACGAAGATACCCGTAACTCGGCTCAGCGAGACCGAACTCGAGCGGCTTAATAACCTCGAGAACATACTCCACGAGCGCGTTATAGGTCAGGATAAGGCCGTCGAAAGCGTATCCAAGGCAATACGTCGTGCGAGAGCGGGGCTTAAAGATCCCAAGCGCCCGATAGGTTCCTTCCTCTTCCTCGGTCCCACGGGCGTGGGCAAGACCGAGCTTACCAAGGCTCTTGCGGCGGCTATGTTCGACGACGAGAACAACATAATCCGCCTCGATATGTCCGAGTATATGGAGTCGCATAGCGTAAGCAAACTCATAGGCTCGCCTCCGGGCTATGTCGGTTTCGACGACGGCGGTCAGCTCACCGAGCAGGTGCGGAGAAAGCCCTATTCCGTCGTACTCTTCGACGAGATAGAGAAGGCGCACCCCGACGTGTATAACATACTGCTCCAGATCCTTGACGAGGGCAGACTGACCGATTCGCAGGGAAGGACGGTGGACTTCAAAAACACCATCGTGATCATGACTTCCAATGTCGGCGTAAGCGACCTCAAAGCCCGCCGCACCATAGGGTTTAACGACAGCCCCAACCGCGACGACGCTGACGAGGAGCAGATACTTTCCGACGCGCTCAAACGCCATTTCCGCCCCGAATTCCTCAACCGTATCGACGTTATCTGCTTCTTCAAGCACCTCACCGAGGAGGATATCAAGCGCATTGCCGACATCATGATGCGCAAAGTGACCAAGAAACTCACCGACCGCAATATCGGCATAAGATATACCCCCGCAATCGTGGACTACGTCATCAAGAACGGCTACGACCCCGAGTACGGCGCACGTCCCCTCCGCAGGATAATCGAGCAGACGATAGAGGACGCCCTCGCCGAAGCGCTCTTAACAGGCAAAGTCAAGGATAACGGCACCGCCACCGTGGACTACGTCAACGGCAGGGTGGAGATATATCAGGCATAACGCCCACGCGCTTAACCATAATCACAATTATAATAAAAAAGACCGCAATTTTGCGATAAGCAGCGGCTTACACCGATCCGACGCCACAAACGTCGGATCTTTTTTAATATTGAGCGCGAAATTATGATTTATAATTCTAATACGGAATTATAAAAGTTGCTCGTCATGTTATAATTCCGAAAAAGAATTAAACGATTGAGCCAATGAAAGTTCGGAAAAAAAATTACGGAGATCATAACATGATAGGCAGGAATGTCGAGCGGCTTCGGCGCGAGAGGAAAATCAGCCAGAAGAACTTCATCGCGCAGTTGCAGACGGCGGGTCTGGATATTAACCCGACGAGTTACTCCAAGCTCGAGGGTCAGATCCGCATAGCGACGGACAAGGAAGTATATATCATAGCCGTCGCTTTGGGCGTTGACATATCCGAGTTGTTTGCTTGACGGAATGTTTCGCGCGGTTGTAAGAGGACGCGCGGGCAAAATACGAGAAAAAGAAGAGGAATGAAGGAATGAGGAACGTAGCCGTAGTCGAAGATGAAGATATAGCGGCGGAGCAGATCCGTCTGTTTATCGAGAAGTATTCAGCCGAAACGGGGCAGGAATTCCGTATCGAGCGCTTTCACGACGCCTTTGAATTCTTACGCGGATATAAGGCGAAGTACGCCGCGGTGTTTATGGACATACAAATGCCTGGGTGCGACGGTATGACGGCGGCGGTGGAGCTGCGTAAGACGGATAAGACGGTGTCGCTTGTATTCATAACCAACCTGATCCAATACGCGCAAAAGGGGTATGAAGTGGACGCCGTCGCATACATAGTCAAGCCCGTGAAGTACTATGACTTTGCAATGAAATTCCGTAAGGCGCTCGACATATACGTCATGAACGAGAAGCAGGACTTCACGCTAAACACGTCGGACGGACCCTGCCGCATATCGACGGATAAACTCATGTACGTCGAGATATCCCGCCACCGTCTGTACTATCATCTCGTGGACGACGTGGTGGAAATGACGGGGGTATTGTCCAAGGCGGAGGAGGAGCTGAAACGGTTCGGTTTCCTGCGCTGTAATCAATGCTATCTCGTCAATCCCGCGTTTATCGTGAGTATAAGCGGCAACTCGGTGCAGGTGGGGAGCGAAAGTCTCGCCATAAGCCGACCGAGGCGCAAAACGTTTATGACCGAGCTGGCGAATTGGTATGCGGGGTTGGAGGATAAGAAGTGACCGTTTGGCAGATCTATCGCTTCATAATTATCGAGTTCATTGTGGAGTATGCGGTGTTCTGTATACTGTTTTTCCTGCGGCTATCGAGGCGCCGCCTCTTTTGGGTGCGCGCGCCGCTGTCTCTGGCGGGGATATTCGCGTTGGGTATACCGCTCGCATTCCTCTACTCGGTGAAGTTGGGCGAGTACGCCGACTGCCTCGGTAATACCATAACTGGGCGCGTCGCGATATACTTTATGCTGTTTATGGCGTTTGTTCTGTTTTCCTGGCTGTGTTTCGACGAGAAGTTTGTCAAGATATTGTTCATATGCAGCATGGCTTACGCAACGCAGAACCTATCGTATAAACTATACCTCGTGATATGGACGATAGGGGAACAGTGCGGCTGGTATAACAATTGGGGCGATATGTTCGAGGTGTACTATCGGTTGATGTACTATGCGATATTCGCCGTTTGCGTGACGGGGATATACTTCGCCTTTATACGGCGCGTTACCAAAAAGCTGCAGGGGAAAGAGCTGAACTACCGAATGTTAATACTCGTGTTCCTCGTCCTTTCTGTCACGATAATACTATGCTCGCTCGACGACGTATGTTTTGCCCACCTGTCCGTGGAGCGGGAGAACCACTTCGACATGGAGATATACTACGTTATGCGGCAGACGAGTAACGCCTTCTCCATTGTGTGCTGCACCATTATTCTGCTGCTATCCTCCAAAACCATTGTGCAGAACGAGCTGCAACGGGAGGTGGAGTTCCTGCGCTATACCGTCAGACAGGGCGAAATGCAATACGCCATATCAAAGGACAGCATAGAGCGTATAAATATCAAGTGTCACGATATCAAGTATAAGCTCGACGCTCTCGCGGCACAGGGCGGTATATCCGCCGAGTCGCTCAAAAACCTACGCGACAGCATAGAGATATACGACGCGCGGCTGGAAACGGGTAACAGGCTGCTTAACGTGCTTATAACCGAGAAGAGCTTATATTGCGAACAGAACGGCATAAACCTTTCCTGCATGGTGGACGGCAGCAAGCTCGAGTTTATGGAGACGGGCGACTTATATTGCCTCGTCGGCAACATTATCGACAACGCCCTCGAGGCCGTCAAGCGCATAGCCGAGAACGAACGGCGGGTTATTAACCTCGTAGTCAAAGCCAAGGACGACATAATAATCGTGCAGGAAGAGAACTACTTCAACGGCACCCTCGAGTTTTACGACGGCTTGCCTGTCACCACCAAAGCCGACAAGGAAAATCACGGCTTCGGCATGCGCAGTCTCCGCATGATAGTCAAGAAGTACGGCGGCGAACTCAACGCCTATGCCACGGACGATAATGTGTTTCATATAAATGTTATTTTCGGCACACCTAATAAAATGTAGGGGCAGTAGGAAGGCGCATAGCACCGTTGATGGGTGCGCCTGCAGGAGCGCCGCATAGGCGCGGTGATACGGGCGCGCCGACGTTCGCTTCTGCTCAGTCATTTACGTTTTTAGTAAACTCCTTCGCGAAGCTCCGTCTCCCACCCGTCTGACCACACCTCTCCGCCGCTCTCGGGTCGGTGCGTTATGGGGCTTGTGTAAGAAGATAAGTTTAATGATATAACGCACTCTATTACGCATAGGGTGCTTTTTCGTTGGCATTACTATATGACAATCCCCTCAGGCGCAACAAGTTGCGCCAGCCCCCCTTACTAAGGGCGGCCACATTTGTCCGCCGCTATTCAGGAAAAAGTTACTAACTTGTAGCGTTACGAGAGGTGTTGTTTTTACTTCGGACGTAACTGACCCGTGTGGGCCGCCCTTAGTAAGGGGGGCTGGCACGGCGAAGCCGTGACTGAGGGGATTGTCTTGTAAATACCCGAAAAGTAATTATTGGTTATCGGTACTTGCTATATCAAATATAATCCTTTCAGCATGAACGGGACTTCATCCGTCCAACCTGTTATCGGTACTTGCTATATCAAATATAATCCTTTTTCCCGACGAACCAACTTAAGCGCGGCGGAGAGGTGCCCGTATCACCGCGCCTATTGCGCCGCGCATGCTGCATTGTGATAACTCCGTGAAATTTTGTAAAAATAACTTAACCGTAATTACAATTTAGGAAATAAAAAAGCAATTTAAGAAGACTTTATTGAAATGAGGACAGGGAAATATTATTATTTCGTCGCAGCTCGGTGTGGTCTGTTTGTTTTGGGATAGAACGAGTTGTGTGGTGAAGGGCACATCGTGGGAAACCGCGTTTGCTGAAATACAATACTTTCCACAGGAGGAAAATTGATTATGAAGACAAAGAAGAGATTCTTGCTTCCGATCGTGTGCGTAATCGCGCTCGCAATGGTTTTTACGTTTGCGGCACTGGCTCTCACTGCTTGCGGCGACACGCCGGCAGAAAAGACCGTTACAGCGATTTCCATCGACGAGACGGCAAGCGTCGAACAGGGTATGACCGTCAAAGTCAACGTAACCATTACATACGACGACGGCACGACTTCCACCAGGGGCACCGATATCGAGACTTGGAAGTCCTCTGACGAGGCTATTGCGACCGTATCTCAAACGGGTACCGTCAGAGGCGTAGCAAAGGGCACCGTGACCATAACCGCTTCGGTGGGCGAGATTTCGGACACTTGCCAAGTAACGGTTACCGCAGGTCGTACGATCTCCATCGTTGACGAGAACGGCACCGCAATTACAGAAGCCATTTCCCTTGAGAAAGACGCAACCAAGCAGCTCAAGGCAAAGGTTATGAGAGAGGATCAGGAACTCACCGATCAGACTATCGTTTGGGAATCCGCAGATCCGACCAAAGTTCACGTCAGTGAAACCGGTCTTGTAACGGCTTATCTCGATACCGAAGAGCCGGTTGCAGTCACCGCTACCATTCAGAATACGGAAATCTCCGCAAGCGTTGATGTAAACGTAACCTGGACGGGTAAGGATCAATACAACTTCGGTTCCACTTACGAGCAGAACAAGAGCCCTGCGCAAATGTGGAACTACTGGGGTGACAAGACCGAATACGGTCAGTGGACTAACACGACTATATTCAGCGCATACGTAGATCCCAACTATGAGGCTCAGAATCCTGCAGACGAGGGTTATAATTACATCGGTGCGAACAAAGCGACCATCGAATTCCATGTAGATAATCCCGAAGCAAACGTAGCGTCTATTCAGCTCTTCTTCCGTAGCGCAGGCACTCAGGGCAAACTTCTCACCAACCATAACTACGAAGTAAAACTTAAGCTCGAGACCAGCGCTAGCGGCGTTGTAAGCCTTAACGATTACTCTAAATCCGAACCTGCTCCCGACGAAATTGTCGGCACCTCGGAAGATCATGAGAAAGAGGTAACGGCAGGTCAGGTAAATGAAATTACCGTCAAATTCAGACACGGTGATACAGGCGCTATATATGCACAGGGCGTATACACCAACATTGAGTCTGCTATTCACCTTTGCCTTGGAAAACTCGGCGGCGACAGAGTAACGGTTTCCGTATACGGCGTCCAATACAAAGATCTTGGCGAGTCCACCAGTAAGTGGGCTGACGACCCTACATCTCTCGAAGGTTATCAGGATCCCGACGCTCCTGTACTTCCCGCAGTTCCGGCAGAAGTTAAGCCCGTAGGTGCAATAACCCCGACCGGCGCAAGGATTGTCGCAGGTACGGATGATCTCGAAGGCAAAGCATTGTTCGAGATAACGGGTACTATCGACACCGCTACGTATTTCGAGGGTGACGACGAAGCGGCAAATGATTGGCTTAAAGCATGCTACTTCGACGCGCAGGAGAGTGGCGGCAATTGGAGGCTTTACCGCTTTACCGTTGTCTCTTCGAGTGTAACTGAAGGTGCGTTTACTATCCAATACGACATTACTCGTCTTAACCCTATCTCCGGAGCATCATCGCCCGCTTACTCTTGCCACTTTGTCGAGAAAGAAGCATCCGAGGGTGGATACAACGATAACCACTACCGCGACCTCAAACTCACGACGGAGCAGGCTACGCATGGTCAGACCATAACTGTCGGCACGAAGAAGTATACTCTCTACAACGAACAAATTGCCGAAGAGGCTCATAACTGGGGCTGTGTATCCATCTTGATCGAAAACGTTGAGGCCGAGTGATGGCTTAACAACATAAGATAATCGCGACGGACGAAAGTCTGTCGGGACAAATATCTTCTTCATTTCTCTTATAAGGCGGCGCTCCATAATTGGGGCGCTGTCCTTTTATGCCCGAAAATGCGAAATGGGTAACGGTATTGCAAAATAAGTAACGCCGATTGACTGTACGCCTTGAATGCGGTATGATTGAAAAAACGATAGCCAAACAGGCAAGAGGGGATAGTGTGAAAACCCGATCTTTGAAGAAGTTCATATTGGTTGTGCTTGCCGTGCTTTGCGTTGCACTGCTCGCCTTCACCGCATTCGGTTGCGGGGAAACTCCGCCGCCCGAGCCCGAACCCGAGCTCGAACCTCCCGCAGAGCCGACCTTTACGCCCGACGCGTCCGCAGCGGGTATACCCGACCGCCACACCAAAGAGGAGGAGTATATCGTCAACTTCGCCAAAGGCAATTCGCCCGATTTCTATTGGGCTGACAACTACTCTAACTCCGATCCCTTCGATTGCACCTGGCGCAAGAATAATGCTAAAATCGAGAACGGAGCAATGACTATGTCCGTCACCGCCGAGGGTAGTAAGTTTGCGGGCGCGGAATACCGCACAAATAACAAAACGTCATTCGGTTATTACGCCGTGTGCATGAAAGCGGCGAACTGCTCGGGCATTATCTCCTCCTTCTTCGGCTACACCTCTTCGCCCGTCTGGGACGAGATTGACATTGAGTTTCTCGGTAAGGACATGACCAAGGTCCAGTTTAACTACTACACCGACGGCGTTGGCGGTCACGAGTTCCTATTCGACCTCGGCTTCGACGCTTCCGCCGATTATCACGAGTACGCCTTCGATTGGCAACCCGAAAGCATTACCTGGTACGTCGACGGCATAGCCGTATACCGCGCAGTCGATAATCTCCCGTCCCATCCCTTCAGTATCATGGCAAACGTTTGGAAGGGCAAAGGTGATTCCTTCGCCGATTGGGCAGGAGAGTTTGACGGGGAGGGGGTGCCGGCGAGGGCGTCATATCGCTGGATAGCATGTTCGGAAGTCACATAGCACCACTCATGACCGACGAGAAATCGCGGCTTCTGCTCGGTCACTTACCTATTTAAGTAAACTCCCTCGCCACAGGAGGAGCGCCGCATAGGCGCGGTGATACGGGTGCGCCGACGTTCGCTTCTGCTCGGTCATTTACGTTTTAAGTAAACTCCCTCGCGAAGTTCCGTCTCCCGCCCGTCTGACCGCACCTCTCCGCCGCTCTCATATCGGTTCGATATAGGCTTGTGCAAGAAGATGATTTAATGTATAAAGCACTCTATTACGCATAGGGTGCTTTTGCATTGGCATTACTATATGACAATCCCCTCAGGCGCTTCGCGCCAGCCCCCCCTTACTAAGGGCGGCCACATTCGTGCCCCACTTTTCGGGGGATATGTTGCTTAACTTGTTTCATTACGAGAGGTATTGTATTTTGCTTCGAACGTAACTGACCCGTGTGGGCCGCCCTTAGTAAGGGGGGCTGTCGTCCCAAAGGGACGACTGAGGGGATTGTCCTGTATCATAACAAGTTTGTTATTCAAACACACACAACCCCCATAACAAAACAAAAAGAAAAAGATTTTAAGTTTTTTTGGAAAGGGGTTTAAGGGGGAAACCTTTTTGTTTACAAAAAGGTTTCCCCCTTAAAAACACATTTACAATAAAAAAATTAAAAAGATTTTTAAGTTTTTTTGGAAAGGGGGTGCAGGGGGAGAACCGTTTTTTTCAAAAAACGGTTCTCCCCTTGCGCAAACACTTTCACAAAAAATATTGACATACAATGGGTAATATGGTATACTAACGATACAACCGAAAGAAGGGGGAATTTATATGCGGATCGATTATCAAACGAAGAATTACAAAGCGAAAGAGCAGCTCAAGGACGTTATCGACAAGAAGATCCAACGGCTTGACAAGTACTTTGACGAGGACGTAGGCATCAAAGTAATGATGCGTGAGTCGAACAACATAGAGACTATGGAGTTGACTATCTTCCTCGGCGGGGCGGTACTTCGTTCGGAAGTAACGGGCGAGGTGGGTCAGACTATGTATGACCTTATAGACATAGCGATACCCAAGCTCGAGAAGCAGATTAAGAAGCACCACACGATACTCGAGAGCAGATCGAAGAAATTCCGTCGCAGCGAGCTTGCCGAGAGCGTCAGGAAAGAGGAGAAACAGACGAGCGAGATTGTCCGCACGAAGTCCTTTGACTTGGTCGCCATGGACGAGATAGAAGCGATGGCGGAGCTGGAGCTTGTCGGTCACAGCTTCTATGTATTCCTTAACAAGAGCACCGAAAAGGTGAACGTAATATACAAGCGCAAGGACGGCAATTACGGCATAATCGAAGCCAACGTCTGAAAAAATGTAGCTTCGGAAGAGGCACATAAGATTGCGCGGCTGAGCATGAAATAACTTTACACAAGCGTCGGAGCGGTGCGCGCGCGGTTAATCGTGTGCGCAGGTGCTCTTTCGGCGTGAAAGGAGACGGTATGAAACTTAAATTCGACTACAACAACATGATGGCGGACGTCATCGGCGAGCGCGGTATCGCGGCAGACACCATTGACGGCAACGGCGCGAAGATAGCCGCGGCTTATCGGAACGTGCTGGATAATTGCGGCAAGGGCTGGCAGGAGTGGAGCGAGCTTCCGTATATGAACTACTCCGACCTTGACGGCATGATCGCGAAAATGAACGATATCCGTTCCAAAGCCTCGGCGTTCGTCGTTCTTGGCATAGGCGGCAGTGCGCTCGGCCCTATATCCGTCGTGCAAGCCCTTCTTAACATGCGCCTCAACGAACTTCCCGCATCCGCACTCAAAGCGGCGGGACTTCCCAAACTGTATATAGAGGACAACATCGACCCCGAGAGAATGCACGAACTCCTCGAGCTGATCGACCTTAAAACGACTTACTTCAACGTCATCACCAAGAGCGGTGAGACGAGCGAAACGCTCGCTCAATTCCTCGTGCTCTACGACCTCATGAAAAAGGCGGTAGGCAAAGCCGAAGCGAAGAAGCACTTCGTCGTCACGACGACTATCGGCAAGGGCACACTGTGGAATATCGCGCAGACGGAGGGCTTTACGACCTACGGAATAGGCGCGGGCGTGGGCGGACGTTTCTCGGTTATGTCCAATGTCGGTCTCGTCCCGTTCGCCGCAATGGGTATCGATATAAAGAAACTGCTTGCGGGCGCAAAGGAAATGAGCGAGGCGTGCAGGGTAGCGGACGTACGCAAGAACCCCGCGCTTATGACGGCATATCTGCAATGCGCGGCCATGGAGAAGGGCGCGAACATCAGCGTTATGATGCCGTACGCCGACAGTCTTAAATACATGTCCGACTTCTATTGCCAGATCTGGGCGGAGTCGCTCGGTAAAGCCAAGGATAAAGAGGGCAACATCGTCCATACCGGTCAGACCCCCGCAAAGGCTTTGGGCGTAACCGACCAGCACTCGCAGGTCCAGCTGTACACCGAGGGGCCTTTTGACAAGGTAATAACCATACTCGGCGTGGAGAAATTCCGTAATGACGTTACAATACCCAACGATACGGAGATAAACGCTTGCGACTTCCTCAAAGGTCATACCATGGGCGAACTGCTCAATGCGGAGAGAGCGGCGACGGAGTACGCGCTTACCAAAGCTGGCAGAATGAACTTCACCGTCATTCTTCCCGAGGTGAACGAAGAGACGGTGGGCGAACTCCTCGCATATTACATGTATGAGACGGCGTTTGCTGGCGCATATCTGAACATAGACACGTTTAACCAGCCCGGAGTCGAAGAGGGTAAGAAAGCCACGTTTGCCATGCTCGGCAGAAAGGGCTATGAAGAAAAACTCGCCGAAGTAAAAGCGGCGAAGAAAAAGAGCGAATACTACATCTGAGGCGGTGCAATCCCCGGGCGCGGAGCGTAAGGCGAAAGCGGCGGGGGAAAGATTTATGAAACTCGGAATATCCACAGCGTCTTTTTTCGGAAAAGTGCCCACGGAGAACTGCTTCGGCAGCCTTCGCGAAATGGGCGTTCCCCTCACAGAGGTCTTTTTGTCATCCTTTTCGGAGTATGAAAAGGGCTTTGTGGACGCGCTCAAAAGCCGACTTACCGACGACGTTAAGGTCCATTCCGTGCATGCTCTGTCATCGACCTTCGAGGGCTTGCTGTTCAGCCAGTCCCGAAGAGTTAAGGACGACGCGGAGCAATTCTTCCGCAAGGTGTGTTATGCGGGTAACGCTCTCGGCGCGAAGTACTACACATTCCACGGTCCCTCGGACCTGAAAAAGTCCCCGTCGCTGGTGGACGTCGGCACCTTTGCCGAGCGGCTCGAGGAACTTGCGAGTATAGCGAGTACATACGGACTTTACATAGCGGTGGAGAACGTGCACTATTGCTGTTTCTCCACGCCCGACGCGATCAAGGCGCTGTTAAAAAGCGCTCCGTCGCTCTGGACGACGTTGGACGTCAAGCATGCGTACTATGCGGGTTACGACCCCTTGCGCTACCTCGACGCGGCAGACGGCAGGCTTGCGACGGTGCATGTCGCGGACATAGGCAAGGACGACGCGACGGTGCTCCCGGGCAGCGGCAAGCTCAACTTCGAGAGGCTGTTCAGGGAAATAGACAAACGCGAGCTGGATCCCGCCGTGATTATCGAGGTATATCCGAGAGACTTCACTTATAACGACGAGCTTAAACAGGGATATATGTATCTCAAAAACATGATCGACAATCTGTAATTTCATTTAAGGAGAAAAAATATGAACAAACTGACGGTAAAAGACGTAGACGTCAAAGGCAAGAAAGTCCTCGTTCGTTGCGACTTCAACGTCCCCATGAAGGACGGACAGATCACCGACGACAGCAGGATAACGGGTGCGCTTCCCACCATCTCGTATCTGATGGAGCAGGGTGCGAAAGTTGTGCTTTGCTCGCACATGGGCAAGCCTCATTCCATCTTCTCCGCCGAAGTCAAACTTAACAAAAAGGACAAGGCGAAGGTCGAGGCGCTTCCTGCCGAAGAACAGGCTGCGGCAAAGCAGGCAATAATAGACAAGGCGCTCAAAGATGAGCCGAAAAAGCTCACGCTTAAGCCCGTTGCCGACAGACTTAACGAACTCCTCGGCGGCAAAGTAACCTTCGCGACCGACGTTGTGGGCGAGGACGCGCAGAAAAAGGTTGCCGCGCTTAAGAGCGGCGAATGCGTACTCCTCGAGAACCTCCGTTTCCACTGGGAAGAGGAGAAGAGAGACGAGGCATTCTGCAAGAAACTCGCCGACCTTATCGACGGGGACAGCGGCGTATATGTCAACGACGCATTCGGAACGGCTCACCGCTCCCACGCTTCCACCGCCGCTATCGTCGAGTACGGCTTTGTTAAGACGGCTGTGTGCGGCTTCCTGATCGAGAAAGAACTCTCGGTTATGGCTGACAGCCTCGACCACCCCGAGCGCCCCTTCGTGGCCATTCTCGGCGGCGCAAAGGTAGCGGATAAACTCAACGTAATCAACAATCTTCTCGAGAAGTGCGACACGCTCATCATCGGCGGCGGCATGTCCTATACCTTCCTCAAAGCAATGGGTAAGGAAGTCGGCACGTCCCTTGTCGACGACGAGAAGCTCGGCTATTGCAAGGACATGATCGAGAAAGCGGCAAAGAGCGGCAAGAAACTCCTTTTGCCCATAGACACGGTTATAACCAAGAGCTTCCCCGATCCCATCGACGCTCCCGTCGAGGTTAAGACGGTCAGCTCGGACAATATCCCCGCGGATATGATGGGTCTGGATATCGGCGAAGAGACGAGAAAGCTCTTTGCAGACGCCGTTGCAAGCGCAAAGACCGTCATCTGGAACGGACCTATGGGCGTGTTCGAGAACCCCACGCTCGCCGAAGGCACCAAGGCGGTTGCAAAAGCCCTTGCCGAAGTATACGGAAAGGCTACGACGATAATAGGCGGCGGCGACTCGGCTGCGGCTGTTCGTCAGCTCGGCTTTGCGGATAAGATAACCCATATCTCGACGGGCGGCGGCGCCTCTCTCGAACTCTTCGAGGGCAAAGTGCTTCCCGGTATCGCATGCCTTAACGAGAAATAAGACTGACATTACTAACGAGTAGCGGCGAGAATATCGGCTCATCTCGCCGCTTTTCGTTAGAAAGGGATAGCGGGGAAATCCCCGAGTAAGTAAGTAACAATGGATCTTAACCCATACAACGAATATCCGTCCGACGCTCCCGCGACCGACGAGCTTAATACCCACGCAGGCAATCCCACGCCCGTAGAACACCACTGGTTCGCGGGTAATGACACCGTGGGCAAAAACGGTCAGGCGCGGAAACGCAGGGCCAGGGCGGTCACGATTATAACCACCACCCTCGCGGCTATCATTGCTACGATAGGCGTTGTCACTACCAACGTGACGGCGGCGAACGTCGATCTTTTCAATGTAGCAGCGACGGACACCGTTGTGTCGTTTGAGGTGCACTTGATAGGCGACGACGAGAAAGCCCTATCAAACGTGATTCCCGATCTATGTATCGTGCTGCATAACGACTTCACCAACCGCGAGTATCAACTCAAAGCCGAAAACGCGTTGGAAAAATCGACGGACGTGGCGGCGGCACAAGCCGAAACGAACGGAACGGGCGAGAATACGGACGGCGGGGCAGCGGGTACGACAAGCGGAACGGACGGGACGACGAAGCCCAAGGCGGTGTTTACTTTCGTCGGCACCTTCGAGGGGCTTGTACCGAACATGCAATACACCGTGTCTGTCTCGCAAAAGGCGGCGATAGGCAGGACGACAATTGCGACTAAAAAGATCCGGACGGAGCTTGCAAATCGGCAGGGGACTTGATATAGCGATAACGTAAAAACTCTATGAGGGTGCAAATATGAGCGTTAAAACGGTTAAACAAAAAAAGAAATCAACGACTATGAAAGTCGTCAAGTGGGTACTCTTCTTGCTCGTGGTGGGAATTACGGTCACGGGGTTTGTCCTCTCCGAATTCTTCTACGGCGAGAAGTCCTGGTTCAATCAGACGGTTAGCGACAACGGCTTTGTGCAGTGGATGTTCCAGCACATTCCGTCGGTAGTCGCGAGCGTGCAGATAATCACTATATGCTGGTTTGTAAGCATTGTCCTGCACTTCATATTGAGCAAGGCGTTTACCCGCACCAAGCGCGGGGTAACGGTGGTTAAGCTCATCAACAGCTTTATCAGCTGGATAGTCGTGATTGTGGCATTTCTCCTCGTGCTGTCGGCTTGGGGCGTCGATACGGGCGCACTGCTCGCGAGCGCGGGAATCTTATCCTTGATTATAGGTCTCGGCGCACAGAGCCTGATAGCCGATATAATAGCGGGACTGTTCATCGTCATCGAGGGAGAGTACCAGGTCGGCGATATCGTCATTATCGACGATTGGCGCGGTACGGTGCTTGAAATCGGAATAAGAACGACGAGACTGCTCGACGTCGGCGGCAACGTTAAGATAATTAACAACAGCGATATCCGCGCGATAGTCAACCAGACGCGCGACCTCTCTGTCGCCAAGGCGATAATAAGTATCGAGTACGGCGACTCGATCCCGCGTGTGGAGAAGATTATCAACGAGAACCTCGCCAAGATCAAGGAGCATATCCCCGCCATTGTGGACGGTCCGACGTATAACGGCGTTGATTCCCTCGGCGCGTCGAGCGTAAACCTGCTCTTCCTCGCAAAGTGCAAAGAAGAGGATATCTATCAGGTACAGAGGGACCTCAACCGCGAGCTGAAGATTATGTTCGACGAGAACGGTATCAACATTCCTTTCCCGCAAATCGTGCTCAATCAGCCGAGCGAAAAGTCGCCCGCACAGCTGCCAGAGCCCGAAGAAAAGCCGAGCGCGCCCGCGGCTACGGAGCCGCCCGCAGAGGAGGAAGAGGAGACAGGCTTCTCCGCACTTCGTAAGCGGATAAAAAAGGATATCGAGGAGTTAAAGGAAAGAAAAGAGGCAAAAGCGAAGGAAAAAGCGACGAAGGAGAAGAAAAATGACTGAGTGGGAGAAAGGTCAGGCGGGGTATTTATACGACGCCAACTACGATAAGGAGATAGTCGCAGCGAGGACCGAATGCGCGGACCTGTGCTACGAATATAATAATTGCCGTCCGTCCGACACGGTGCGGCGGAACGAACTGATCCGCAAGATAATAGGCGAGATCCAAGGCGATTTAGTTGTTACCTCGCCCTTCTATTGCGACTACGGCTTCAATATCTCCGTCGGCAAGAACTTCTATACCAACTATAACTGCGTGATTTTGGACGGCGCAAAGGTCCGCTTCGGCGATAACGTCTTTATTGCGCCCAACTGCCTGTTCACGACGTCGGGGCACCCCATCGACGCCGAGCAGCGCGGTCAGGGGCTGGAAATAGCTCTGCCCATAACGGTGGGGAATGACGTGTGGTTCGGCGCGAATGTCTGCGTCTTACCGGGCGTTACCATAGGCGACAACGTAGTCATCGGCGCGGGCAGCGTAGTCAACAAGGATATCCCCTCGGGCGCCGTCGCAGTCGGTAACCCATGCCGCGTCCTCCGCAAAATCACCGAGCAGGACAAGGCTAAATACCCGATCTTCGCCGAGAAGTGATATAGTGTCTCTTCGGCGCGGAGTGATATAATGACCCCCGAGGAGAAGTGATACAACTTTAATCATATACGAAAAAGCAGAGGTACATTGCGTATCTCTGTTTTTTATATTTATCAAAAAAATTTTTTTCAGGTCAACAAGTATACTATATTTGTTGTCTTTTTACTTTTTTTGTACAAGTGTGTGTGGAAGTTTTTTACATTCGGATTTTACAATCAAAGTACAAAAAAACGGAGGTAAAAAAATGAAGAAAACAAGAATCAACAAGGTAATTACAGTGTTAGCGGCGATATTATGCTTTGCCGTGCTCATTTTTGCTACGACAGCTCTTGCGGGATGCGGAGCGCGTGCGGATACGATTATAGTGTCCGGTTCGTCCTCGGTAACGCCTATAATGGAAAAGCTGGCTGCAGAGTATGAAAAGACCCATGACGTGAGGATAACGGTTAACATGTCATCGTCGGGTGCGGGGATCAGCGATACGCAAAACGGGCTTAACGATTTCGGAATGTCATCACGCGAGCTAAAAGACAGCGAAAAGGGCATTACTGGCGAAACGCTGTGCATGGACGGTATTGCACTCATAGTCAATAAAGAATGTAATATCGACAATGTTACTACAGACAGTGTCAAAGCGTTGTTTGAAAATGGATCGGCCATACCGGATACAGGCATAACCGCGGCAATAGGGCGTGACGCGTCGAGCGGAACTCGTTCTGCCTTTGACGAACTCCTTGAAATAGGCGAGTATCACAATAGCGTGGCAACGCTTGCCGAAACGGGTAACGTAATAGAGGTTATCAAGAGTTCGAAAAACAGTCTCGGTTATATATCGTACGGCAGTCTGACCGATTCGGTAAAAGCAGTAAGTCTTGATGGCGTCGTATGCTCTTATGAAACAATAGTCAGTGGCGAGTACAAGTTGCAAAGACCCTTTGTTCTCGTTACGAGAGAGGGGGCGGAACTCTCGGAGACTGCTCGGGGATTTTATGATTACATAATGAGTGACGCCGCTCAGAAGATAATAACAAAGAACGGATATATTTCGGTGAAACAATAATGATTGATGACGAAAAAAAGAAAAAAAAGTCTGCATTTCGTGTAAAGGAAAAGGTCGCAAAAGCGTCGTTTGCATTGCTTGCGACATTTTCCGTGCTCGTGGTATTTATTATAATCGGATATTTGCTTTACGCAAGCATCCCGGCATTTTCAAAAGCAGGCTTTTTCAATTTCATATTCGGGACCGAGTGGTCGGCGCAAAAAGAAGTTTTCGGCATATGGCGTATGATAGTAGGGACCTTCGTGCTTACGGCTTGCACGATCCCTCTCGGCGGTACTTTTGCGATATTTACTGCGGTCTGGCTGGTGTTCTATTGCCCGCGCAAAATCAAGAAGATTTTCACGCAGGTAATCAACTTGCTTGCGGGAATCCCTTCGATAGTGTATGGATTGTTTGGGTATAAATTTTTAATGCCCATTCTCGTCGATATCTTTCATCCGAACAGTGCCGGTTTTGGCTTGTTGGCATGTACGATTATTCTCTCCGTTATGATATTGCCCACGATTACGTCGGTAACGAAAAACAGCCTCGAATCGGTACCGTCTCAATACTATGAGGGAGCGCTCTCTCTCGGTTGTTCCAGGAATCAAGCGGTGTGGCGCGTAATGCTGCCCGCGGCGAAGAAGGGCATACTTTCGGCGATAATTTTAGGAATAGGGCGTGCGGTAGGCGAGACAATGGCGGTTCAGATGATCGTCGGTAACGGAGCGGGTTATCCGTGGGGCGCGTTTGTTCCGTTTACGACGCTGACGAGCAATATTGTGGAGAATTGGGGATATGCGGCGCCTCCCGAGCAGTCGGCGTTAATCGCAGACGGCTTCATATTGCTACTAATAGTTCTGATGCTTAACTTGAGTTTGCTTGCATTCAAAAAGAACGATGGCGGAAAATTTTTTGCAAAAAAATTCAGGGGAGACAAGGCAGGCAACGGACAAGAAGATATGCAGAAAACATATCGACGTCGGGGCAGCGCGCAAAATGTACTCTGCATATTGTCCTGGATTGTTTCGATGTTTACTGCTGCTATATTGATATTCATAATCGTTTTTGTGTTCGTTAACGGATTGCCTCATGTCAGTTTCGATTTTCTCTTTGGGGAGAGCAGTAACGCGCACGCAACCCTTGCCCCCGCATTTGTTTCAACGATTATGCTGATAGTGCTTGCCCTTGCTATTGCTTTGCCGTTTGGGGTGGGTGCAGCGATTTATCTTAACGAATATGCAAAACTCGGAAGTATTTTCGTAAAGACAATCAGATTGTTTGTGGATACGCTTGCGGGAATCCCGTCTATCATTTTCGGTTTGTTTGGAATGGTATTTTTTGTGCAGGCAATGAATATGGGATATTCGCTTGTTGCGGGAAGTTTCACTCTTGCTCTGATAATTCTACCGACTATCATAAGAAGCACGGAACAAAGTCTTTCCGAAGTCCCCGACAGCATGCGTGAGGCAAGTTACGCTCTCGGCGCCGGAAAGCTCAGAACGGTTTTTGTGGTGGTTTTGCCGCGTTCGCTTTCAGGCATAATCACTGCGGTGATATTGTCTGTCGGACGTATTGTAGGGGAGAGCGCAGCGCTCATATTTACCGTTGGCTCGTCATGTACATTTATTCCGCAAAGTTATGCGGATAGTGCCGCGAGTCTTTCGGTATTGGTATGGAAATTCATGAGCAACGGTTTACAAGTCAATGAAGCATATGCGACTGCAAGCGTTCTGATAATCTTCGTTCTCATGCTGAATTTGCTTGTGTCTGCGATAGAGTGGGGTGCGGCTCGTAAAAATCGACGAGAAAAAGGTCAGGTAAAAAATAATGAAAAAAGATTTTTCAAAACCGAATCACGTTATAGATCCATATAAAATTAGCGACGGTATCGCGATTTCGGTCAAAAATATGAATTTGTATTATGGTGCATTTCACGCCTTGAAGAACGTCAATATGACGTTCAGCGAGAATAGAATAACCGCGCTTATAGGACCGAGCGGTTGCGGCAAGTCTACGCTTATAAAATCCTTGAACCGCATGAATGACCTCGTAGAGGGGTGCAGAATATTCGGCGAGATAAAGGTAGGAGAGACAGATATTTATGATCGTCGGTGTGATACGGCACGACTTCGAAAAAATGTGGGAATGATTTTTCAGCGTCCCAATCCGCTTGCAATGTCGGTATATGATAATATTGCATACGGTCCTCGTACTTTCGGAATAAGAAAAAGGAATACGCTTGATTTTATTGTGGAGAAATCTCTCAGGGAAGCGGCAATGTGGGACGAAGTAAAAGACAGGCTCTCAAAGTCCGCTTTAGGGCTTTCGGGCGGACAACAGCAACGGCTGTGCATTGCCCGTGCCCTCGCGGTTGAGCCGCAAATTCTTCTTATGGACGAGCCGACAAGCGCACTCGATCCCATTTCTACGGGGAAAATCGAGGAGCTGTGCTTGCAACTTAAAAAGCGCATGACGGTCATCATGGTCACGCACAATATGCAACAGGCGTTCCGCATCGCCGATTTTACGGCGTATTTTTTGCTCGGCGAGATGATTGAGATGAATGAAACAAAAGAGATTTTTTCCCATCCGCAGGATAAACGGACTGATGATTATATCAACGGCAGATTCGGATAAAAAATCCACATAAGCGGCGCAATACTGTGTTGCGCTGCGGCAACCCTCGGTTACATACGTCTTGTGTATGCGCCCTCGGGTTTTCCTCGCGCGCCTTGTCTTGCTTGCTTCTATGAATTTTTCAATTCGTACTTTGTCTGCTTGCCCATAATTTTTGAAAGGTGGTATAATACAGCCATGAAAGGAAATGTGTTTCTACTCGAAGATGATACAAGTATTTGCGGGCTTATCAAGGTCGCACTTGAAATGAACGATTTTAAGTTTTCCTCGTTCTCCACGCTGAAAGAATTTCGGGACGCGCTCGGACATGAACTGCCCGACGTCGCACTTCTCGACATTATGCTGCCCGATGGGAGCGGTCTTGACGCTCTCCGCTTTCTCAAACGAAAATATCCGTCGGTGAGCTGTATCATGCTCTCCGCGCTCTCGAAAGAAGAGGATAAAGTAAACGGTTTGAATATGGGCGCGGACGATTATATCGCAAAGCCGTTTTCGGTTTTGGAACTTGTCGCCCGAGTAAATGCGCGGCTTCGCGGAAAGCAAAAATCTACCGTGTTTACGGCGCAAAATATCACGCTCGATACGGAAACTTTCGCTTGCGAGATCGGCGGCGAGCCTGTTTCCCTTAACCGAAAAGAGTTTGAACTTTTGAAGTGTTTTATGGAAAATCAAGGCAAGGTCTTATCGAGGGAAAAACTTCTGACTGCGGTCTGGGGCTATGAAACGGGCGAAACGCGCACCCTCGATAATCACGTCGCCCGCCTCCGCAAATTGGGCGTACAAATCGAAACCGTGTT
>CANPYH010000002.1 GCA_947588325.1 uncultured Clostridia bacterium | reverse complement strand
TATGGTGTCAGGAAAAGTATACTTTTCCTGACAAATTTTTATAAATTTTATATCTCTGTCATAAAATTGCGACAAAATGGGGGGGTTATTGTAAATAATCAAAGGGGTTTACGTATTTAATGCAGGGAGTTTATGTATTTAATGCATGGGGTTTGCGGTATAAAGCAGTGGTTTCACAATATTGGTTAAGTATTTATTCCCCAGAAAGTCTGAAACAAACTGTGGGCCGCCCTTAGTAAGGGGGGGCTGGCGTCCCAACGGGACGACTGAGGGGATTGTTAATGTTCGCTACCCAAAAGTAATTATTACTCGAATAGCGTTGCTTAATATTTCAAAATATAACCTTTCCCACCAACAAACCAACGCATAATAATTCTACCCAAATTGCGGCGTAACAGTGATCTTACAACATTTCCCGCTCTCTCGTCTATATCAACCGACTCTTATTTGCAAACTCTTAATATATCTATATATAAACAACATCTTGAATCTATATATAAACAACCCTCCACCATAATAATCTTTCACGTCCCTAATGTTCAAAGTTATGATTTAATATCTATGTGTTATCTATCGCCCTTTTTATTATCTCTACGCAGACTCAACCCTGCGCCACGTGCCACGCACGCACAAATACCCGCGCTTTACCCTGCCGATCAACCCCACCATGTCTTGGTTTTCCACCCTCATGGTTATATCCACTAACTCCTGATTTGCAAGCCCCTAATATCCCACTAAAAGATCCCCCTAATCTAAACAAATGCTCGCTTCATGTCTCCCCTTCTATCACAAAAGATTACTACACAAATTCCACCCATTCTTTATTGTTCACAATCTCTAATGTTCAAAGTTATGATTTAATATCTATGTATTATCTATCGCCCTTTTTATTATCTCTACGCAGACTCAACCCTGCGCCACGTGCCACGCACGCACAAACACCCGCGCTTTACCCCGCCGATCAACCCCACCATATCTTGATTTTCCATTCTACCGCCATATTTGCTGACCACCAATGTGCAAACCTTAATATCTATATATAAACACCCCTCTATTTTCTGCTCTCCAATATACAAAGTTATGATTTCATACCTTTGTCCTTATTTTTCCTGTTGGCGCGTTGTCGGACACTGTGCGAACGATTTGAATGTGATCGAAAATTCCACTCAACAACAAAATCAAGGCGTGCGTAAACAATATCCTCACTCCACCCCTTATAAACTACCGGCCCGCAGAACAGTAATAATCTGTTCGTCGTCAATCGATCGCAAACGCAAGGCGTGCGTAAACAATATCCTCACTCTACCCTTTATAAACCACCAGCCCGCAGAACAGTAATAATCTGTTCGTCGCCAATTGTTCGCTAAACGCAAGGCACACGTAAAACATACTCGCATACCTGTATGCCCTCTGAAAAACTTTGCCGCCAAGCCAATCCGCGCAGCTATGGCAAGTGTGCGAAAACTCGCTCCTCCGTGTTCCGTCTCCGCCTTTCCGCGCCGACTCGAAAAACCCACCAACCGCCACACACGCGCTCTGTCTCTCCACCCTTCACCCGCAATGCAAAACCCGCCATACCGTCTACTTCTGTATTGATTCTGCCGCGCGCCGAAACGACTTCTTCGCAGCGAAAAACCCTCGATCCTCGACCACCCACGCATAAGATCCTCCGCGCGCCGCGAGCATTATGTCACCCCGCTAAATGACCTCGTATAACACCCTGTTATTCCACTCCCTTTACAAATAAAGTTATGATATCATATCTATGCGGCTCTTTCACCTCTTTTTGCAGTTTGTCTGTTCCCCGCGGCCCGCAAACTCGCATCTACCCGACCCTCTCGCGCTTGTTCCCCCTGACGACCCAAGCGACAGCGCGTAAAAGCGCACAACGCGGGGGGAAAGAAGCTTGGGTGAAACGCACAAAGTTATGAGTTAATAATTACCATACTTGCCCAGAGAAAAAATCGGGGAATTTCCGCGCTACATCTTGACAAAACGCACGGGCGCATACTATAATAAATAAAAACGGAGGATGACATATGGCAGTTAAACACGGTTTAGGAAAGGGTCTGGGCGCCCTTTTCGGAGACTTGACCCTGGACGACGACGATAACACCGCTAAGGAGATCCCCATCGCGCAAATCCGACCTAACGAGAACCAGCCCCGCAAGTCTTTCGACGAGGCGGCGCTGCTCGAACTCGCTAACAGCATTCGCGTGCACGGCGTTATCTCCCCCATTATCCTTGTTAAGCGCGGCGACGGCTACATGATTATAGCCGGAGAGCGTCGATGGCGCGCAGCAAAGAAGGCGGGGCTTTCGACCATTCCCGCGATAGTACGCGACTACTCGGAGAAGGAAATCAAGGAGATCTCCCTGATCGAAAACCTGCAACGCGAGGACCTTAACCCCATCGAGGTGGCTGCGGCGATTAAACAGCTGATGACTGACTACTCATATACTCAGGAGCAAGTCGCGGACAGAATCGGCAAGTCGCGCCCCTCTGTCGCCAACACGCTCCGTCTGCTTACCCTCTCCGCACCCGTTATCGATCTTGTCGCGGCGGGCAAGCTGTCCGAAGGTCACGCGCGGTGCCTGGTGGGCATTTCCGACGAGAAGCAACTCGAGCTGGCTAAAAAGGCTGTCGGCGGCAAGATTACCGTTCGTGAGCTTGAAAAGATTGTTAAGGCGCTTACCGCGCCCCCTGCCTCGAAGCCTAAACCGCCCGAGCCTTCCCTCGAGCTTAAAGATATGGTCGAGCGCATGCAGCGCGTGTTTGCGACCAAGGTCTCGGTGTACGGCAATGACCGCAAGGGTAGAATTTATATCGACTACTACTCCACCGACGACCTGAACCGCTTGCACGAATTGCTCGAAATCCTCGAGAAGAGCAAGAAAAAGTAAGCGTTTGGGTTTAACAGGCGCGCCGAGGTGCGGTGTGGATTATGTAGGTAGGCAGTGGTGCGGTGTCGGTGGTTACGCACGCGGGCAGTGGCGCGGCGCGGGATTTAAGCAATCGCCCGAGGTGCGGTGAGCGGTTGGGCAGATTCGCCAAAAGGTTTTGGTTTAATCCCGCAAGTCGACGCCTCGAAAAGCGCGCACTCGGAATCGTGCTTGTAAGCCGTTATCCCTGCGGATACCACCCAGGTTCATTTTGCGGAGAGACTTGGCGGCGAGGTTCGCAGATTGGCGCTATACGATAGCGCTGTTGCTGCCGTCGTTTCTTGGTGCCTTGCGTTTATTCGCCGCAATGTGTGTTGTGCCTGTAAAGTTTTGCCCGATAGTCAGTCGGAAGTTTGATATCTCTCAAGGTAGCGCTTTGTGCGGGCAACATATACTGTTCCCTTTCGAGGTCGGAGAGACAATTAAACTCCGACTACTGTTGCGATGTTGGCCAAGCGGTAGAAGCATCAGCGCCGTCGGCACTTTAGCTATTCAATTGTGACTAAATTATTAGCAGCATACACCACTAATTAAATACAAATAACCGAAAGTCGTCCGAGGCCAACAGCCCGAACGGCTTTTTGCATGCAGCGTGCGCGAGTGAAAATAAACCGTGAAACGATCTGAACGCAATCGGTGGCGCGAAGCTATACGGCGAAAGAAACAACGCAAGATGTTGCGCTACGCGATGTTAGGGCAAAAAACACATTAGAAACGTAAACATCCGATCAGGCACCGCGGATAAAAGGACAATATAGAGTGTTCAGGAGAGAAACACGCGGATTTCGCCGCAGCCCAGAACAAGTAAATACGCCAACGTCTACCGATAATCCCTCTCGCGCAAGGCAGTCCAAAATTATTTTACTCATCATATCGACTGAGCATACTTCCGTTTTAATCGGTAACTATGGCGCGACTACCTTGGCACTATTTTTTGCCGTCGCTCAGATAACGCGACTGTGTCGTTTCGAAACCGCGAACTTATACCTGCGCTCGCCTTGTTGCACAGCTCCGCAATTATTTATTTTGGAACTTGTTAACAACTTTGTAAAAGATATTGAAACCCCGAGTTAACGCCAAACTCAATGATTGATCAAGGATATTTCCCACAAAATAATTTATTTTTTTAACCCCCATAGATCTTTTGACGCGGTTGGAGATTCAATTTTGCCAAGTCCAGCTATCACATCAACAACAAGTCGGAATTTGTTTCACGTGAAACAATTACAAATTAGCGCAAAGACAAAACCGCTTGCCAAGGCAAATTCGAAACGGAACGATAAATAACAGGCTTATAATCATTGCCAATCGCCGACCGTGATCGCTTTTCGGGTAACTGCCGAGTAATCTTAATGCTTATTGAGAGCATTTGATATTGAAGCGACTTCTCAATTGCTTCTCGTCACGATGTTCCGTAAAAGTAAAGCAACAATATGCCCGCAAATAATTATAAATGTTTCACGTGAAACAACCGAAGGAAAGCAAGTCGCAAGAGATAAGGAATATTTTCAACAAAAGGAAATCGACGACAACGGAAATATGCATAAAGACATACGGTGAGCCAAAGACCACGCACAAGTAGGAATCAGGACATAAAAAGCTGATTAAATTCAAGAAAATCGCAAAATTAGCAGGCGGCGCATTGGGATAAATGATATACTGATATTATATCATAACTTTATTTGTCTCGGGAAAATAAAATTGAAAAAATGCGCGGCAAAACAAGGAAAAATTCGGCGTAAAAACGGCATTTCTTGGAGTACTCATAAGGCAAAATCATTCTTCGGAAGGAAGGATTATGAGTGCGTTACAAGCGGGCACTGAAGATACAAGCGCAAAACACGGCGAGATCACAAAGGATGGAATTACTATAAATCTTAATTATTAAATCATAACATAATTTCAAAAACTGCGAAAAAAATTTCATAATTTCCGCGGAAAAATTCAATAATCAGTAGAACAAAATACCCACTCTGGACGCAAAAGATCAAAGGATCTTGCGAACAAACGTAAAGGATATATAGGATTTGGGGAAATTTCGTTAAAAACCGAGGAAAATTCAGTAAAAAAGCAAATAAAACGGCGAGAATTTAACAAAAACAAAAATAAATGCGATAGATTTTAATAAATATCAAAACAACCGAGGACAATTCGGCGACATGACGATGTTAATTTAACATATATAATAGTTTTTACGTATATTTTTAACATATAATTTGCTCTTCTGCCGTTTTTTATAGATTTTCATAAATTTACTTTTCGAGTTATCCACAAATTATCAACAACGCTTGGCCTCAAGCGCTTCCCATCTATGCCGCTTATTGTCTCCATATAATTATCCCGAGTCGTACTTCTTGTTTTTAGAGTTCGCCCCAAAATTTTGCGATACATATTACTTCATAACTTGATTGTTATGATTTAATATCTTGCATAATGATATCATAATGATATAATAGCAAATAGATATCATTATAATATCTGTTGATAACTTGTGGATAACTCTTAATTTAAGTTATAAAAATGTGGGCAAAATGTTATTTTCTGTCGAAAATAATCGGACAATAATTTACCATGTCGATATGCCCGCCGTAATCGTTGATAATAAACATACCGCAGCGATTCCGAACGTATTGCCACTGCAGCTTTCTCCCAATTCGCAAATCAACTACAGCCGTAACAGGACGCACACAAAAATAACAATGCTTGCGGCCAGGCAGACAAGCTACATCGCAGCCACGCACATATGCAACCGCTAACCGAATTATTATTACGGCGATCCCTCGCCCTTCCCGAGACGAGTTGTCGCGCAATCAAAACACTATTTGCTCCGACGGCTATATGTACTTACTGTACAAACCAAATACAACTTGCGACACAACCTCGCACATTGACTGTCCGACAAGCTCAACCCACTAACCCAACTAACACTGTCATCGCCCAAAATCTCCCGCACAACCCAAACTAACCTCTCCGGCACTGATTGCACATATTCGCGCGAATTGCTCGCACAAGAACAAACCCGCCCCAATCTCTCCTGCACCCTCGCAACAACGCGTCGTACTTTGCTCGGTACATGCTCCAACGCAAACCGAAAAGATATTTATTTAACATCGCCCCAAATCTCCACATAACCCAACCGCACCTAACCCAACACTAACACCACCGCACCTTGCCAAAGAGCTAACCCAACCGCCCTATCACGCTGCCACCGCATCTCCTACACGGCACAACAACACAACAATTTCGCGCACTCTTGCAAAATTCCTCGCATTACACGTCTTGACAAAAGGCGCAAGGGGGAGTACAATTACAAACATGAAGATAAGCGAAATGAAATACGAGCGAATCGATATCGACGCCGAATGTCGGTACTTCCGCCAGCTGGCGGAGAGAATGCGCCGCGCGCCAAACGGACGCGATATGGCGGAGATACGCAAAGAGGGGATAGTGCGCAGCAAACACATCCAGACTATGGTCTCGCTGTGCAACATCCGCTTCACCCTGAACACCCAAGACGCCTACTACCTGCGCGAAAAGGAGTACTACGACGCCAATCTGCCCCGCCTGTCAGCCGCCGCGATCGAGACTAACCGCGCGTTTTTGCATAACCCGCACCTTCCTCAAGCGCTGGAACTGATGAACCCCAACGTCGCGAAGGTGTACGAAACGGCGCTACGCGTAACCGACGAGCGCATAGTCGCCGACCTTGCCGAGGAAAACCGCCTGATAACCGAGTACGATCGCCTGATGTCCGAGACAACCTTCCGTTTCTGCGGCGAGAGCATGCCGCTATCCGTGCTGCGCAAGTACTTCGACGACGCCGACCGCACCGTGCGCAGAAAAGCGATGGAAACGGCGGGAAAAACACTGCAAAAGCACGCCGAGCAGCTCGACGGGCTGTTCGATTCTTTGGTTAAGGTCCGCGCGCGCATGGCCGAAAAGATGGGGTTTGCTTCCTACGCCGAGATGGGCGACTGCCTGATGGGGCGCTATTCCTACGGCCGCAAGGAGATCGAGCGGTTCCGCGATAGCGTTAAAAAGGACGTAGTGCCCGTAGTTTCCGCGCGTAGAAGGGAGTGCGCCGACGCTCTCGGCATAGACAAAATTATGCTGTACGATAACGAGGTCTGTTTCGCTAACGGCAATCCCGAACCGACCATAGGCACAGCCGCTATGATGCGCGCCGCTCGCGACATGTACCGCGACATGGGCGCCGACACCGCCGAGTTTATAGACGCTATGCTCGCCGCCGACGCCTTCGACGTGTTCGCGCGAAAGGGGAAGTGGGGCGGGGGATATTGCACCTCGGTCGACGACTACGGTCAGCCCTTTATACTCGCCAACTTCAACGGCTCAAGCGGCGACGTGGACGTACTCACGCATGAGGCGGGACACGCGCTCGCCTTCTATGAGATGTTTAAGCCCGGCCACGACTATGAACTTAACCTCGGCACAATGTCCGTCGCAGAGATTCACTCGATGGCAATGGAGTTTCTCGCCTGGAAGTATATGGATAAGTTCTTCGGCGCACGGGCGAAGGAGTACAGATATGCGCACCTGCTCTCGTCGCTGGCCTTTATCCCTTACGGCGCCGAGGTGGACCAGTTCCAGCAGATCTGCTACGAGCACCCCGATATGACCCCTTCCGAACGCAATGAGGAATGGAAAAAATTGGACATCTATTATCGTCCATATCTTTCCGTCGAGGGTTTGCCATATTTCGAAAAAGGGACGCGTTGGCAGTACCAGATGCACATATACGAGAACCCCATGTATTATATAGACTACTGTCTTTCGCAGTCGGTGGCGCATCAATTCCTGCTCGAGGCGCAATCCGACTTCGATTCCGCCTTCGCTCGATACATGCGTTTGGTTAAGAAGGGCGGGGAGTTGCCGTTTGGGGAGCTGGTCGAGAGCGAGGGGCTTAAAAACCCGCTGCGTCCCAATGCGCTTGCCGAGACTACGAAGAAAATCGACGAGCTACTCGGTGCGCTCCGCGCCCGTATTCACGCGAAAATATAGCCAAAGTTTAGCAAAGAATAGTAAGGTACGGTATCGCGCAATCATTGTTGATAACTTGTGCATAACTCGTCAGGTGTTTTTGTAGAAGTGTGCTTTAAAGGGGGAAACCTTTTTGTGAACAAAAAGGTTTCCCCCTTTAAACCCCTTTCCAAAAAAACTTAAAAATCTTCGTTTAATTTTTGGTTGTGATACTTTGTGTGTTTGAGCAACAAACTTTGTATGGTGCGTTACAATCCCCTCAGTTTGCCTGACAGCAGACAGCCCCCCTCGACTTCGGGCGGTCACATTCGTTCCCCGCTTTTCGGGGAATATAGTTACATAACTTGTTTCATTACAAGATTGTTGGTTATGGCCTAAACTCGGGTAGCAGGTTGTGCCAGACCAAAAGATTGAAAAGCGCGAGAAGTCAGGTGCAAGGTGTGGCCGCCCTTAATAAGGGGAGGGGAGCTGGCGCAACTTGTTGCGCCTGAGGGGATTGTCTTGTCAAATACCCGTAAAGAAATAATTAACCTGTAAAGATATTGTTCTTCAATGAAACCTTTTAACAACGAACCGACCCGAGCGCGGCGGAGAGTGCCGCTCAGGGGCGCGAAAATCAAGGCTTCGCGAGGGAGTTTACTATAACAGCGTAAATGACCGAGCAGAAGCCGCGATTTCTCGTCGTCCATCAGCGGTGCTATGCGACGCGCTTGTAGCAAGCGCTCGGCGAACTCGCAGAACGCTTTATATAATCACCAAATCTTTCCGAAATCTGATTTTATTGATTAAAATTCATTGACTTGTATTCAACGAATGTGATAAAATGTGTAAAAGAACAGAAAAACAGGAGGAACTTTGCGATGATTGAACAGGTTCTTGCGAGACGTGGTGCGACTTTACGCGTTAAGGTCACGGTCAAATCGCTTATCTCGCTTGGCATTATCGTGCTTGCGGTAGCACTTCCGCAACTCGTACACCTCGCACTCGGCGCGGAGGGCGGGGCGCAGTGGCTGCCCATGTACCTGCCCATACTTCTCGGCGGGTGCTTACTCGGTTGGAAGTGGGGCCTTGGCGTCGGCATTGTATCGCCCCTCATAAGTTTTGCCATAACCTCAATGTTCGGTAGCCCCATGCCCGCATTGGCGCGGCTGCCGTATATGGTCGCGGAGCTTGCGGTATTCGGCGCGATTTCGGGACTGTTTTCGCGCAGCATTGCGAGAAACGGTTGGATGGCCTTCCCCGCCGTACTCCTTGCTCAGGTAGCGGGCAGGCTCACCTTCCTCGCCATAGCCGCCATTTTCCAGGGCGTTTCTCCGATAACGGCGGCGGTAGCCTGGTCGCAAATACAGACGGGGCTTTTGGGCATGATTTTGCAAGCCGTTATTATTCCCTTCATTGTCATGGGGTTGCGCCTGCTCCTCATTAAAGACAAGGAATAAAAGATTATGTCCGAAACAGCGACATTACTTGCCCGCCTTCGCGAGCGGCTGTACGCCGAAAACCTGACCTGCATTGTGCAAAAGGACGACCGCACCATGATAAGCCGACAGCGGGGAATACGTCCCCTGTTGGACCTTATAAGGCAGGGGACAGACCTCGACGGAGCATGCGCGGCAGACAGGATAGTAGGTAAAGCCGCCGCCCTGCTATACGTCAAAATGGGCGCTCGCGGCGTGTTTGCCGAAGTGCTCTCGGAAAGCGGACTTGCCACGCTAAAAAATCACGGTGTGTACGCGGAGTACGCGACGCTTACGCCCCGGGTGCAGAGCCGCGACGGCACGGGACTTTGCCCGATGGAGCAAACCGTCCTCGAAATAGACGACCCGTCCGCCGCCTATACGGCGCTCGTGCGGAAAGCCGAACAACTGCGAACGGGAAAACAATAACCCAACCGCGCGTTGCAAACGACGCACATTAACAGCGTTTCGCCAGCCGCGAAGATCAACGCCATCCGCACAAGTCACGAAGAACAACACCAACCACACAGACGACCCATACATGCAAACTGCGCACGCTCGGCGCAAATACTAACAACCAAACTTACGGAGCAATACCGCCGGAGGAATTATGTCCGAAAAAATGACTAACAGAAAGATAGCCGCTTTGGAGACAAAGAGAAAACTAATGGAGACGGCAGAGGCCATCATTCGCGAAAAGGGGCTTGTAAACACCTCGATTGAGGAGATTACCAAGGCTTGCGGCGTTTCCAATGGCACCTTCTATACCTACTTCAAGCGCAAAGAGGACATTGTGTTCGCGATAAGCCACGATATTTTCGGCGAGATTTACGAGGATGCGCAAAGATACGACGGACCGTTTATGGAACGGCTGGCGTATTATATGGTAACGTTCTCGGGACATATTGAACGGGACGGGCTTAAACTCTGCCAGGAATGGGTGCGTAATACCGTAGATCCCGACCTTGTGGAGAATCCCTACGACAAGGAAAAACTCCGCATGGACCTTGGCTCCATGAAGGGCATGATACAAAGAGGGATAGAGTTAGGCGAGCTGAAAGAAAATACGCCGACGGGCGAACTCGCCGATGCTTTGACCGACGTTATTTACGGCGAAATGCTCTGCTGGGATATGTCGGGCGGGGCGTACAGCTTTAAGGAGCGCACCGAAAAGTTTTGCGAGTTGTTTTTACCCGCAATAATTAAACCGTACTTGATCGGCAATGCCGAATAAAAAGGAGGAAATGACTATGAGCGAGATTAAAAAATTGGGCTTCGGACTTATGCGGCTGCCCAAGAAAGGATTTCATACCGACATCGAGCAGGTTAAGGAAATGGTGGACCTGTTTATGGCGGCGGGGTTTACATACTTCGACACGGCGTTTGTTTACGGCTCGAGCGAGGAAGATATAAAACAAGCCCTCGTGGATCGCTACCCCCGCGGCAGATACACCCTGACCACAAAGCTGAACGCATTCATGATGGCGGGAAGCGAACAGGCGGCAAAGAGCCAATTCTACAAGAGCTTGGAGCGCACGGGAGCGGGATATTTCGACTACTATCTTCTCCACGCGCTTATGACCAATAACTACACCAAATACGATAAATACCATATCTGGGATTTCGTCAAAGAGCAAAAGGCGAAGGGGCTTATAAAGAACTTCGGTTTCTCCTATCACGCCGATCCCGAACTGCTCGATAAGCTGTTGACCATCCACCCCGAAGAGGATTTTGTTCAGCTTCAAATCAACTATGCCGATTGGGAAAACCCGTCGGTGGCTTCCCGCGGGAACTACGAGGTAGCAAGAAAGCACAACAAGCCCATTGTAATTATGGAGCCCGTCAAGGGCGGCGCCCTCGCCAACCCGCCCAAAAAGGTGCAGAAGCTGTTTAAGGAATATAACCCCGACGCCTCCTTTGCAAGCTGGGCAATCCGCTTTGCCGCCTCTCTCGACGGCGTATTGACCGTACTCTCGGGCATGTCTACCACCGAGCAAATGCGGGATAACATTTCCTTTATGAAGGACTTCCGCCCGCTTAATGACGAGGAGCAGGAGATTATCCGCAAAGCGCAGCGCATTATGGGCAGTTCTGCCGCCATTCCTTGCACGGCTTGTCGATATTGCGTGAGCGGGTGCCCGAAAAAGATAGACATTCCCGCCATCTTCTCGGCGGCGAACAGGCACCTCGGCAACGGTCAGACGGCGCAGGCAATAGAAGCCTATAAACAGGCGACGGCAAACGGCGGCCTCGCGTCGGATTGCATAGGGTGCAAACAATGCGAGCGCGCTTGTCCGCAACACTTACCCATAACAAAGCACCTGAAAGACTGCGCGGCGCTGCTGGAAAAATAATCAAGAGGTGATATTTATGAATTTGATCGCGTACTTCTCTCACAAAGGCGAGAACTATGTCAGCGGAGCAATCAAAACACTCGAAAAAGGCAACACCGAGCGCGTCGCAGAGTTTATCCAAAAGGCGGTCGGCGGCGACCTGTTTGAGGCCGATACGGTAAAGCCTTATGCAAAGGACTATTATGCGTGTATCGAAGAAGCGCAAGCGGAGCTTCGCGCGAACGCCCGCCCCGCTATCAAAGGATACGTCGGGGACATTTCAAAATATGATACGATCTTCGTCGGCTATCCCAATTGGTGGGGACAGATGCCGATGTGTATGTGTACCTTTCTCGAACACTATGATCTTTCGGGTAAGAAAATAGCGCCCTTCTGCACGAACGAGGGGAGCGGAATGGGTTCGAGCGAGAGACAACTGAAAAGCGTTTGCAAAGGCGCGGTCATCGTAGCGGGGCTTTCGATCCACGGCGCAGAAGCTCCGCAGTCGGAAGCCAAAGTCGCAGCGTGGGCTATGAAATCTGTAAAATAAACAATGCGGTCTTTGACAAATCAAGGAAGTCGTCGCCTCTTTCCGTAACAAATGTCCCCCGCATATAGTGCAGGCTATAGGTAATCAAGAAAAGTCTTAATTTTATATCGGAACTCAATTTTATATCGGAACTCACCTTTGGACAAGGCGAAAACAGCGGGGAACACGTTCCCCGCTGTTTTTCTATCAATAATAGGTATTATATTATGATATTGATTTTCCCAATTCATAGGCTTTGATAAGTTCTTTTCGTCCTTTAATATCGCCAAGGCCTACGACTTCGCCGCAAAGAACTTTGCCGAGGCTTTTCCAACCGAGATGTTTTTCCAAGCGGTCGTACCAATACAAACTTTCTTCAAAATCGTGACCTTCCGCCGCCATGAGAAGAACGGTTTCTTTGTGCGGGTTTTGGTAATCTTTATTGCACTCCGCAACGGCAAAAAGGCGGTCAAAACAAGTTTTAAGCTGTCCGCTTATCGTCCAATAATACAAAGGAGTAGCAAGAACCACAATTTCGGCTTCTCTGTAAACGGGATAGATTTTTTGCATATCGTCTTTCTGCACACACGGACTGTTTCTGTCCTTTCCGCCGCCAAAGCATCCCAAACAGCCGTGAATGTTCATGGATTGCAGGAAAAATTCGGTAACGTCATTCCCGCTTTCCGTTGCCCCGCGCGTAAATTCGGAAACAAGCGCGCTCGTATTGCCGCTCTTTCTCGGACTGCCGTTCAAAATAAGTATTTTTTTGCCCATAATTGCCTCGCAGATTATTTTTTAACGGTGTTTGAATTTTGGTTGTAGGCTTTGGCTACGCATTTCCATTCGCCGTTCAGTTTCAGAAGAAGCAGATAGTCGGTAAAATCAATACTGCCGCCCCAGCCTTCTTCCAAAACGCGAACGACGGCAAGCGTTTCCTCGACGGTAATAACGTCAACTCTTGCTTTGAAATTTTCGTCCGCGCCTACCGTATCCACATTACGGTAGAACTGTTCGATAGAACCGTGTTCGAGTTCGCCGTTGAGAATCCCGAACAAGACGGCTTCGTCGGTAAAAAGCTGTCTGGCATATTTGCTGTTTCCCTCGGCTACACTCTTGACGAAATTCATTGCCGCTTTTTCAACGTCCCTGTAGTCTTTCAATGTTGCTCTCATAATATGAGCCTCCTTAAAAATTTATTGACAAGTGGATTTTATCATGGTATAATTCTTTTGTCAAGTACGCACATTTATGTATGGTACTTACTATTTGGAAAGTGAAGGAGAGTATTATGGAACGGTGTATTGCCAATGAAAAACTTGCGGACACGGGTTTTTCGTACACATTATCCCTCATCAACGGAAAATACAAAATGACTATTCTTTATACGCTCATGGAGTTTTCCGTAGTGCGCTTTAATGAATTGCAAAGATATATCAAGGGAATTTCTTACAAGACGTTGAGCGTAATGCTGAAAGAACTTGAAGCGGACAAGCTGATCGTTCGTAAAGAATATCCGCAAATTCCGCCGAAAGTGGAGTATAGCCTTTCCGAGCGAGGAAGATCGCTTATGCCCATTCTCGATATGATGTGCGAATGGGGGGATAAGAACAGATTATAGCGTCGGTATTGCGCCGTCGGCGAGGAGCTCCTTTTGCCGCGGTGTTTTTAAGGTAATATTTCCGAGAAAACACGGCAGGGAAAGTTCTCCGTCGTTTTTGCAACTCATTAAAAGGCGTATTCCGCAAGGTGCGACCCGTTTGTTTTAAGTAACGTTCATATAAGGCTTGATTGCTTGTAAAGCCTGTTTGCGCTTGATTACTTGCAAATATACTCAACTTAATGACTTGCAAATATGTTCGGAATGATATATACTTAATCTGTATGAAAAGAGTTGTCGTGGGAATGAGCGGGGGTGTGGACTCCGCTGTATCGGCGTTACTGCTTAAAGACCTCGGGTACGACGTGGTCGGTCTTTTCATGCACAATTGGGAGGAGGAAGAGGGGGGCGTATGCACCTCGGCGGACGATTGGGAGGACGCGCGGAACGTGGCGGCGGCAATCGGTATACCCATATATTCCGTCAATTTCGCCGATGAGTATATGGAGCGCGTGTTTACCTACTTCCTTGACGAATACAAGGCGGGAAGAACGCCTAACCCCGACGTGCTTTGCAACCGCGAGATTAAGTTCGACGCCTTCTCGGCATATGCGAAAAAGTTAGGCGCGGACTATATAGCGACGGGTCATTATTGCGATATTGCGCATGACGTAGCGACGGATAGCGGCAGAACGACATACCTTCTCACGGCGGCGGACAGTACCAAAGATCAGACCTACTTTCTCAATCAGGTGTCGGCGGAACAGCTATCCGACGTACTGTTTCCCCTCGGTAAAATGCTTAAGAGCGAAGTGCGGCGCATAGCCGAAGAGCGGGGACTGACCGCCGTAGCCAAGAAAAAGGACTCGACGGGCGTGTGCTTTATAGGGGAGCGCAAGTTCAAAAAGTTTCTCATGCAATACCTGCCTGCACAGCCCGGTAATATCGTGGACACCGAAGGTTGGACGGTGGGGAGACACGACGGATTGATGTATTACACCCTCGGTCAGCGACGCGGTCTCGGCATCGGGGGATTAAGCGGTTACGCGCCCGAGCGTTGGTTCGTCGTGGAAAAACGGCTTTCTTCCAACGAATTGGTAGTATCCTGCGGCGAGGACGACATACTTTTCACCAACGCGCTCTTTACCCCCTCTGTCAATTTTATCGGGAATCCGCCCAAAGAAGCGACCTTCGACTGTACGGCTAAAACGCGGTATCGCCAGCCTTCGCAAAAGTGCCGCGTTCATATGACGGGCGGCGGAGCGGAAGTGGTGTTCGATAAGCCCCAACGCGCCGTAACGCCGGGGCAGTTCGTGGTGTTCTATCTCGGCAACAGGTGTCTCGGCGGCGGAGTAATAGACCGCTCATATAACGTTTAACCCGCCTCACCCCGCGGCGGAATATGTCGAAAAACCCGATTTATCCGACCTAAACAACATTATGTGTATAACTTTTTCACCCTGTTTATAACATGTGGATAAAACGTCCGTTTTCGGGCAAAACCGCCCTTTCGACAATATCCGTCAAAATGGGTTATACACCGAAAAAAAGTGAAAACGTTGAAGCATTGTGGACGATGTTGTGCATAAAAAATCGAATATTTCGGTGTTAACTCACCGCCGTACTACAACATTTTGTGCTTTTTTGAGTTATCCACTAATCCACCGCCTATAATAAATACTATTTTTATAAATAAAATACAATATAACTGTAAATATGTATGTGCGAAAAATAAATTACACCGAGCTGTTCGATATGCTTTCGGAATATAACTCACGGTTTAACCTCACGGCGATAACGTCCTTCGAGGAGTTTATGGTTAAGCATGTCGAGGACAGCCGTCTCGGTTTGGAATTCATAAGCGGAAGAGTGCTGGATATAGGTAGCGGCGCGGGCTTTCCCGCCTTGGTAATAAAAAACGAGCTGCCCGAAACGGATGTGACAATGACGGACAGCGTTCGGAAAAAGACGGACTTTCTCTCCGCCGTGATAGAGCGGTTCGGACTTGACGGAGCGCGGGCTATCCACACGAGGATCGAGGACTTTCCCGAATGCGAGAGTTTCGACACCGTGACGGCTCGGGCGGTGGCAAGGCTGAATGTGCTTGCCGAGTACGCGCTGCCCTTCGTCAGGGTGGGCGGGGCGTTTGTCGCATATAAGTCCGAAAATATCGACGTGGAAATAGCCGAGGCGGAGAAGGCAATAACATTGCTCGGCGGGAAGATCGAGAGGGTAGCCGAAAAAAAACTCGGCGACGACATAACGAGAAAGCTGGTTATTATCCGCAAAATAGGCAAAACGCGCGGAAACTATCCGCGAAAGGGCAACAAACCGCGAACCGATCCCATAACATAACCGAGCGGCGGGTAATAAACGGAGATAACAAAGAAGTCATAGGGAAAATGAAAGCGTTGAAAAAGATAACGGCGATTATAGCCGCAATATTGGTTATGGCGGTGCTCTGTTTCACGGCGTGCGGAAGGGAGCAAAATCCCGATCCGCCCGAGGACGTAAATTCCCTTGCGCCCCACCGCGAGAGGTCGGACTATGCCGTCAAAAAGGGGTTGTGCGTATCCAAATACAACAAGGGCGGAAAGGCGGCGGCGGATAAAGTCAACGACCTCGGTTGCTCCTGGTACTACAATTGGGGACTTAAACCCGAAAACGAGTATATAGACGCCGAGTTTGTGCCCATGATGTGGGGTAAGTGGAGCGTTACGGACGAAAATATCGCGTATGTAAAGGAAAACTACGAGAGCGGAAAGTTCAAGTACCTTCTGACCTTTAACGAACCCGACCTGCCCGACCAGGCAAATATGTCGGTGGACGAGGCGCTGTCATATTGGGAGAAACTCGAGTCGATAGGAATACCCCTTTCAAGTCCCGCCGTCAGCTGGTATATAGGCGACGGGAACGCGTGGCTGGACGACTTTATGAAAAAGGCGGAAGAGCGGGAATATCGCGTGGACTTTATAACCGTACATTCCTACCTGCCCTTTTACTACGTTGATGATATGGTAAGATCTCTCGCCGAAGATACGCTGGATAAATTGTACGAAAGATATCATAAGCCGATATGGGTAACGGAGTTCGGCGCGATAGACACGATTGCGAGAGAACAGCATTGGGGACATCTCTCTTCCGATTGCACAGAGGAGAAGGCGGTGGAGTTTATACAAAAATCCGCGGCTATGCTCGAAGGGAAAGATTATGTTATGCGTTACTCCTGGTTCCTCGATAATCTCGGGGACGATCGACCGTATGAGGCGGTATACACCGCGCTGTACGACGAAAACGACGAGATAGCGGCGACGGGAGAGGCGTATAAAGAGATATCCGCCGTGCCTCCGCTCGCCTTTGAGACCGAGAGCCTGCCCCTCGCCGCGGTGGGGGAGAATTACTCGGCGAGGGTGTACGTTTGCGGCGGAACGGGGGACTACTCTTTTTCCGCGGATAACCTGCCCGTCGGACTGACCATTTCGAAGTCGGGAAGGATTAGCGGCATTCCCCAATTGGTCGGGGCTTATCAGGTGGAGATAACCGCGACGGACGAAGGAGAGGGGGACAGGGCGCAGACGGTTAAACAAATATTCTCCCTCGGAGTGAAAAATAATGGTTGAAACGCCTTGAAATATACCGTATGGGATTGACAAAAGTACTCCATAGTGGTAAAATTTAAGGCGAGAGAGGAAAATTGAATGACTGACAGACAGAGAAACATGGTAATGAATGCCCTTAAAATGGGCGGACTGTTCGTGACCTGCGGCAGCGGTGACGAAATAAACATTATGAATACTTCCTGGGGCACCGTGGGCAGAATGTGGAACAGGGACGTTTTCGTTCTCCCCGTCCGCAAGAAGAAATATTCGCACGAACTCATAAGCAAGTATAAGAGTTTCGTTATAAATATCCCCACCCCCGACATGATGGCGGCGCTTCAGAAGTGCTCCAAAATCTCGGGCCACGACGTGGATAAGTTCAAGGAGTTCGGGTTCGATCCCGTCCCCGCCAAGCTCGTCCATTCTGTGGGAATAAGCCAGTGCGCCGTGCAGATTGAGTGCAAGGTAATATGCACGTCCGAAATGCGCTCGAGCAAACTCAACGCCACAATAGCGCGGGATATGTACGTCGGACGGGAATATCACACCCTCTTCTTCGGCGAGATAGTGAGAAGCTCCTTCGAAAAGAAATAATAAAAATCGCAAGGTAAAAGCAAAGGCGGTCGGAACAACTCCCGACCGCCTTTGTGTTTTATCCGACTTCCGCGTAAATCCCCGCGCTTGCCCCCCGCATATTACGCCGCGGCGGCAAGAGAGGTAGGGGAAAACCTGTTATTTAAGAAGTTCGCAAGATCTTTGATAGTAGTCTCTTCGAAGGGGGAGCCTACTCCCGTGTACTTCAGCAAATCCAACAGATTCTTTCCGCCAACGCCCGAATGACCGTGCGCCTGAATGTCTTTATATTTCCCGATGGCGATATCGCGCCCCACCGACGGCGTGTTGGCATACTCGTATATTACCAGAGCGGGCACGGCGGAAACAGCGTAGCTGATATAATAGAAGGGAGTGTCGAAGGTGTGGGAAACCTGCGCCCACCAATACTTGAACTCCTCGGGGTTATCCCAGGTCTCCGCGATACTTGTAGCGCCGTACTCCGTGACCAGCTCGTCGAAGTGGGCGGTCATAGCCCCCGATTGGGTGTAATTCTCGGGCGCGGCGTAGATATCCCGCTGAAACTCGTCGAACAGACAGCCCATAATCACCGCCGAAGTCAGTATGTTATAGATCTGATCGCACTCGAGATAGGCTCCGACTTCCTCGCCGTATATCTTCGAAAGATAGGGCAGGAACAACATCTCGTTCGCCTGCGACTGTATCTCGGCAACGTCGAGTTCGGAGCCGCCCGACGACCCGTTGTTATAGAAGGAGGTGAAGTGCCCGAACTCGTGTATATACGTCAGAAGATCACGGTAGCCGCCGTCGCAATATTGATAGACATAGGGCGCGTTGCTGCCGTAAAGGTAGGTAGTGAACGCTCCCCGCGTCCCGTTGGGATTATCCCGCTTCGTCGCCGAGTAATGCAAGTCGTTGTCCCGCATGAAGTTGTACGCATTGACCATATACTGCCCGATCTCCTTGGTGTAGTCGCGTATATAAGATCCGCACCTCTCGATCTCGTTGCCGTACTTCGCGTCCTCGGAGAGTTTATCGGACACCGCCGCTTTCTCGCGGCTACGCACCTCGGCAATACCGTCGAGTATGGGCGAAATGTACTCCTTAATATAGGCGGAAAGATTGACCGCCTCGTCGAAAACGTATGTGCGACCATAGTCGGCGTAAGCATAGTTGACATAGGAGGAATAACCCGCAAGCTCGGCAAGGGAGTTATTGACGTCTACGATTTTAAGCAATATTGCCTGCGCCGCGTTGGCGTAAGTCGCCGTCGTTTCAACGGCGAGGGAGTCGTATTGCATCTGAAGCTCGGTAAGCTGTGATTGCAGCTCGAGATAGCGGCTGTCCCGACGGCGGGCATATTGCTCTTCCACCATATCGATATCCTCTTTCGACCAACCTTCGAAGAGATCCTCGCCGAGAGGGGACGCCATTGCGTCGTGAAGCACCGTGATATACTTGGTATATGCGTCGTCGTAATATCCGCGGTGCAGTTGGTACTGCTCGGCGAACGGCCCCCGATTGTCCTTGTGATACTCGATATTGGTTATGATATAGTTCGACAATATGTCGTTAAGCTCGTTCGTGACGTCGTTAATCCTCATAACCATGGCAAACGGATCGCGGCCATCGGCAATGGCGCTCTCCGCCCGCTCGTACGCCCTCTCCATTCTGCTGTAATCATAGGGCTTGAACCGCGCCACCTGCCCTTGGTAGTTGACCGTGTCGCAAGCCGTCGCGAAAACGCATATAAGCGCGAGTATCGCCGCAAAAATCGCGGCAAGCACTCCTTTAATTGCTTTCTTTCCCTTCATGTGTTTCTCCTTTGGCAAAAGCGAAACCTCGCCGCAAAACAGCGTAGGCGCCCGACGCCCTTATACAATAATATTATCACTTTTTCCTCGCAATGTAAACATTTTTTTGCAAATGCGTTTCCACAATACTTACGCAGGTTAAACACCAAATAATCACCGACCGTTATATTCTTGACATAAGCGGATAAATATATTAAAATAAATAACACGAATAATGTTAAACGTTTTCCTCGAATCGTTAAAAGATACCGCGCTGCTTATCCCTTGGCTGCTCGGCGTGCATCTTCTCATAGGGCTTTTCGAGGCGAAACAACTCGACAAGCTCAAAACGGGCAAGGTGCTGAAAGGCAAGTGCGCTCCGCTGATAGGTACGGGCGTCGGGCTTTTGCCGCAATGCGGGTTCTCCGTCGTCGCAAGCGAACTGTATGCGGGCAGGTATATCTATGTCGGAACCCTCGTCGCCGTGTTTATCGCCACCAGCGACGAAGCAATCCCCATACTCTTCGGCTCGGCTATAACCGATCCGTCGGTGTGGATAGGACTGCTCGAGATTATCGGGATAAAGATCGTTATGGCGCTTGCCGCGGGATATCTGCTCAACCTCATATTCGGCAGGCGGCGGGAGCTTAACGCCGACAAAAAGGAACTCGAGCACTCCTTCGGCCACGGCTGCTGCGGGCACTCCCTCGACCATGACGAGGATAACGCCGAACATCATCACGAAGCCGACCGCGACGACCACGAGCACGGCGACGATCACGAGCGCGGGCAGGGAAAGGAGCGGAGCAAGGCGAGGCGGATATTCGACGTATACTTCAAGCACCCGCTCATTCACACGGCGACGATGACGCTCTTTGTGTTTATTGTTAACTTCGCGCTCGGCTCCCTTATTTTCGGGGTGGGCGAGGCGAACTTCAACGCCTTCATGTCGGCGTACGTCTGGCTCCAACCGCTTGCCGCCGTACTTATCGGGCTGATACCCAATTGCGCGGCGAGCGTCATGATAAGCGAGTTGTTTATCGGGGGATCCCTCTCCCTCGGCGCGGCGGTGGCGGGGCTTGCCGTCAATGCGGGGTTGGGAATAGCCGTGCTGTTCAAAGAGAACAAGCGTTTGGGCAATAACTTCGCCATACTCGGCGGGCTGGTCGCCTTTGCCCTTGCGGTGGGATATCTGGTCACGATGATACAGGCGCTCGCGGGCGCGGTGTAGGGCGGCGGGATAATGACGAAAAAGGTTAAATAGTTTACGACATATTTATAAACAAGCAGTATAATCTATAAAGAAAAGAGAGACGGGCCTTCCCGTGAGCGGGGAGAGCCGAAGGAGGAGATATATGCCGAAGATCCTTATAGTGGACGACGAACCGGGTATACGCGAAGTACTCCGCGAATATCTCGAGTTGGACGATTACGAAGTGGGCGAGGCGGTAGACGGAATGGACGCCATAAAGAAGGCGAAAGAGACGGACTACGACCTCATAATCATGGACGTTATGATGCCCAAACTCGACGGTTACAGCGCCGTCAAGGAGATTAAGAAGGACAAAGACGTTCCCGTCATCATGCTTTCGGCGAGGAGCGAGGAGTACGACAAACTTTTCGGGTTCGAGATCGGGATAGACGACTATGTTACCAAGCCCTTCTCGCCCAAAGAGGTAGTTGCGCGTATAAGCGCGGTACTTCGCCGCGGCAAGACCGCTCCCAAGAAGATAGTATCCGACGGGCTGGAAATAGACATAATGGGCAGGAGCGTTTGCGTGGACGGGAAGAAGGTCTTTCTCACCCCCCGCGAATACGACCTGCTGTTCTATCTGGTTAAGAACGAGGGCATAGCCATACCCCGCGAGCAATTGCTTGCCGACGTCTGGGGCTATGATTTCTATGGCGAGGATCGCACCGTCGACACGCACATTAAGATGTTACGCGCCAATCTCGGCCCGTACAGAGACAAGATCATGACGCTTCGCGGCGTCGGTTACAAGCTGGTACTCTGACGCGGAAGGGGAAAGCGGGGTGAGCGACGAGGCTAACAAGGCGCCCGAAAAGGGCGAGACGGGGGGCAAGCACGAGCTTGTATTTTTGCCGAACGAAAAAACGGCGCAGCGCCCCGAGATTAAGCCGATAAGCCGCGGAGGCAGGTGGTTTAAGTCCATTCGCTTCAACCTGTGGATAATATTCATACTCATGACCGTCGTGATGCTTGCGATATTGTGGGTATACGAGTTTATTTTCTACTCCGCTTCCTACACCGCCAACGCGCAAAACGAGCTGATGAAGGAAGGTCGGGAGTTTTCCGCCTCTTATACAGACCTGATCGAGAGCGGGAGCGACCCGCTCGGGTACGTCAATTCCTTTGCCCGCGCCCACCAGGTCAATATCGTGGTATTCTCCGTCGATATCAGCGAAAGCGGCGGGTATACCACCGAAGTATTGCAGGCGCAGTCCTCGGTAACGGGTACGGCGGCGACGGCTCCCGAGGGCAGAATGCTGTCATACTACATGCAAAGTCTCGGTACGTCTTACGCCGAGGGGCGGGTGTTTAACACCGTGGACGCGGGCTTTACCGACGACGCACTGGTCGTTTACGGTATCAGGCTCGTCCATAACTCCGAGCCGTACTATATATACATGTCCGCAACCCTCCCCGCCTTCACTTCGGCGCAGAACACTATCGGATATCAGCTGCTGATAATAAGCGGCGCCTTCCTCGTAATAGCCGTCGTCGTGGCGTTCTTTGCCTCGAGCGTGGCGGCGCGGCCCATACGCACTCTGACGCAAAAAGTCGTCGGCGGCGCGGGCGGCGGGAAGCGCGAACCCCTCGCGACGGACACCCGCATTACGGAGATAAACGAGCTGTCCTCGGCGATTAACAAGGCGTTTGAGGACGTGGAGAATAATAACAGGTTCCGCCGCGACCTGCTCGCCAACGTCTCGCACGACATGAAAACGCCGCTGACCATGATACGCGCGTACAGCGAGATGATTCGCGACATTTCGGGCGGAAACAAGGAGAAGTGCGCCAGACAGGCACAGATAATTATCGACGAGACGGACAGGCTAACCGCGCTTATCGGCGAAGTGGTGGAGTTGTCCAAGCTCGAAAGCGGCATAATCGAGCTTAACTACAGCGTATTCGACATCTCCGTCCGTCTCCGCGAGACCGTTGGGCGCTTCCGCATAATGGAAGAGACCAAGGGTTACGACTTCGACCTCGACGTGCCCAAGGAACTGTCCGTTCGCGCGGATAGCGAGCGCATCGACCGCGTAATATACAACCTCATCGGCAACGCCATGAACTACACGGGCGCCGACAAGAAGGTCAAAGTCCGCTGCTACGCCGACGGCAACCTCGCCCGCGTCGAGATCTCCGACACCGGCAAAGGCATGACCGAAGAGGAGCTTGCCACCGTCTGGGAGAAGTATTACCGCCTCGCGCAGGACAAGCGCAACGTCATCGGCAGCGGCCTCGGCCTCTCCATAGTCAAGTCGATCTTAGATCTCCACGGCGTCACATACGGAGTGGCAAGTGAGAAGAATGTTGGCAGTACTTTCTGGTTCACTTTACCGTTGGAAGTCACATAGCACCGCTGATACGCGCGAGCCGAGAACATTTCGACACAGTCATTTACGTTTTTAGTAAACTCCTGTGTCGAAATAACCTCTCTCGCACGTCTGAGCGGCACTCTGTGCCTTCCAAAACTCGGTTCGTTATGGGGGTTGTGCAAGAAGATACATTTTAAGTAATTATTTACCCGAATAGTTGGGGACAAGGGGTGGCCGCCCTTAGCAAGGGGGGCTGGCGGCGAAGCCGCCTGAGGGGATTGTAAAGCTCCATAAAAAGTTAGTTATTCAAGAGTGTACAACTCCCATAACCAAAAACTAAAAAAGATTTTTAGTTTTTAGGGGAAGGGGGAGCGGGGGGAACCCCCTTTGTACACAAAGGGGGTTCCCCCCGCAAACACTTACAATAAAAATAAAAAGATTTACAGTTTTTTGGAAAGGGGGTGCAGGGGGAAAACCTTTTTGTACACAAAAAGGTTTTCCCCCTGCAAAGCACACGCACATGAAAGGAAAATTTATAGCGTTTGAAGGGATAGACGGCAGTGGCAAGAGCACGCAAATGAAGTTGTTACAGAAATACCTTGAGGGCGAGGGCAAGCGGGTATACATTACGCGGGAGCCGACGGACAGTCCGATGGGTGCGTTGGTACACTCATGTATGACGGGCAGGGTAGCGACTGATGACGCGACGATAGCGTTACTTTGTGCTGCGGACAGAGTGGACCACTTACGGAACGCGACGGACGGCATACTCGGTAAGTTAGAGGAAGGGTATTGGGTAATAACGGACAGATACCTGTTCTCGTCCTATGCCTATCAGGGCACGCAGCTCCCGCTCAAGTGGGTTATTGAGATAAACCGTGCCGCCGCCGAAACGCTCAAGCCCGACTTAAACATCTACATCGATCTCGACCCCGCCCGTGCCTTCGGCAGGCTCTCCCGTCGTGCCAACCGCGAGCGGTACGAGGAACTCGCCACCCTCGAAAAAGTCCGCGCCAAATACTTCGAGGCGTTTAATCTGCTCTCCGACGAGCAGTCCGTCGCGGTAATCGAGAGCAAGGAAGAACCCGAAGAGACGGCAAAGCTGATTAGGTCTGCTGTAAGTAAGTTATTATAAAATATCATTATATATATATCCGCGCATTCAGGGCACTCTGCATCACAAGAGTGCCTTTTGCAATAGGTAAGGGACAATCCCCGAAAGCAAATAATTATTTTTCGGGTAACAAACAAGACAATCCCCTCAGGCGCAACTTGTTGCGCCTGAGGGGATTGTCAATGTTAAATACTCGAAAAGTAATTATTTATCTATAGCAGGATATGCCGAATGAAATCCTTTTTTCCGACCCCATAGCTCCAGCGCGGCGAGTGGTTTGCGGGCAACCAAAGGGCGAATTGCTGCAACTACTATAAAATACAATAACCTATTTTATATTAACTCACTTTGCGGTAAAATACTTTATGGAAAGTCTATCCGCAACTAAATAAACATTGCAATATAACAAAGTAAAAATTGCAAAACACAGAAGAAAAATATGTGTTATAATGTATACGTAGATTGGGGTAAAATCCGCAATTGCCGCGAAAAGCGGCGAAAAACAGAAGGCGGAGCGCCCTATAAAAGGAGGAAAGTATGAGAGTTTCCAAAAAATCGGCAATTGTCATCGTACTCGCTGTTCTCCTGTCATTCTCGCTGGTGCTTGCTACTTTTTCTGCATGCGGCGGCGGGATAACATTGAACCAGACCGAGCGCACGATGTACGTAGGCGACACATACCGCCTCACCGCAAACGTAGGGGGGGGGGTAGAGGTAACGTGGGATACGAGCGACAGTAAAGTCGCCACCGTTCGTAACGGCACAGTCACGGCGGTAGGCGAAGGCTCGGCTACCATAACCGCGACGACCTCGAACGGCGAGTCCGCTACTTGCGAAATCACGGTACTTACCCGAACGATAACAATCTCCCAGACAGAGGCGACTATTAACCTCGACGAGGGCGAGCAGCAGATAACGCTGACGGCGACATCATCGGACGGCGGAACCGTGACCTGGAAGTCCTCCGACGTCACCATTGCGACGGTATCTGGCGGCGTAGTCACCGCGGTCGGGGATAATATCGGCGACGTCATCATAACCGCACAGCGCGGCGCGACGACCGCCACCTGCACCGTCCACGTCATCTCGCCGTCAAGGCCCGAGGACTGGTGCAAACTCGAGAAGGCGCAAAATGCCGCAGTTATGCAGTCTCCCGGTGTTTGGTACTACTTCAACGACGGCTCCGTCAGCAACATCAGCTTCAAGCAGTCGCCTTGGTACGGCGGCAATGCTGTCGGCGTAACCTTCGACGCATATAACACGCTTGAGCGGAATCAATACTTCTACTTCCGTTACCAGCCGACGGCGGATCAGGCTAACGACGAGGGTCAATATGTCATGACCTTCACGCTTACCATGAGCGTCGGCGGACAAATCAACTACGGTCAGCCCGCTTGGAAGAAGGACGCCGAGGGTAATAACACCACGAACAAAGACACCTCCACGCTCAGATCCACCACCGTCACGGCAGGTCAGTCCAAAGAAGTAACCTACTTCGGTACGATCACCGACGCAGAGCCCTTCCATATCGGACCCCGCACAGCAGATCCCGGTCTTGCGGGCGCGTCCTTCGAGATGTCGGATATCTCCTTCCGTCCCCGCCAGCCGGGTGACGTTGAGCCTCAGCCCGAACCCGAGCCCGAGCCCGAACAGCCCGAGCCCGAACAGCCCGGCGACGAGTATGAAATGACCTGGGCGGGCAAGGCGGATACCGTCAAGCACCCCGATAAGTGGTTCTACATGGTGGACAGCGGCGAAGGCAAGGGTCAGGGAGAAGTTGTAAGCGCGGCATACGCCGACGGCACGGCAACTCTCGAACTTAACAATATAACCGCGGGCAAGCACTATCAGCTCCGCTATCAGCCTTGGCTCGAGGACGGTTACGGCACGCACTACACCGCAACCTTCAAGATTCGTCTCACCGCACCTGCCAACATTGACGTAGGCACCGACGCGGTAAGGACGAGATTTAACGAGCTTGCGGCAAACGAGGATATATCCATAACGGCAAGCAGCGTATTGTCCGGATCGGATCCTTTCCATATCGAAATATTTGCGACAGAGGGCGCGCCCATAACCGTTTCGGTCAGCGAGTTCAGCTACGAAAAGACCGAAGTCGACCCCAATGTTAAGCACTCCCTCGAAAAGAGAACTAACAGCGAGACCATCAATGATCCCGGCGTTTGGTACTACTTCGCGGATAAGGATGTCTCGGCGGCATATTCCGAGCGTCCCTGGGGCGAGGGCGACACCGTCGGTGTAACCTTCGGCACTTACGGCAAACCCGGTGACCAGGGTGATGAAAGCATGAATGATTTCTACTTCCGCTACCAGCCCGAATTCCAGAACTACACCGCGACCTTCACGGTTAAGGTCGGCGCGAACGTAACCGTTCGTTACGGTCAGCCGGGCGAGGGCTTTAAGTCCACCGACCTTACGGCAGACGAGCCCGCCGAAGTGTCGTACGACGGCACAACCTCGACAAACGAGCCCTTCTCGATCAAGATCGACGCGCTCGGCGAAGGCGTCGAGAGCCTCGATGGCGTCGAGTTCCTTGTAACGGGTATTGAGTTCGAGGAGCGCACCGTCACGCCCGAGCCCGAGCCTACCACGGGATATGACCTTACAAAGGCTGACAAGAAAACCGTTTGCGGCGATCCCGGCAAGTGGTATTACACCGCTGACGGCACCGCGGGCGAGGCGTACACCTTGGCGGAAACGCCCAAATATGCGGACGGTGCGGCAAGTTTGTCCTTCACCTCCGTAGCGGACACCGAAAGCAACACTATCCAGCTTCGCTATCAGCCCGCGTTCCCCGTCGGTACCAAGTATAAGGCGCACATGACCGTTACCGTCTCGAGCGTCGCGACCGAGAACACGGAAAAGGGCTTCAGAGTAATATACGGCGTGGAAGGCAAGACCCTCTCCTTCGGCGAAAACCTCTCCGCTACCATAGACTATGAGACCGAAGTCGACGGCGAAACGCCCTTCTATGTACAGCCCAAAGGCTTTATGAAGGAACAGCCTTTCACTATCACCGTTTCGGATATCTCCTTCACCAAGGTCGAAGTCGTAGCTCCCCCCGATCCCGAAGCGCCCGAGGGCAGCACCAAGCTCGAAGCGCAAAACAGAAAGACGGCGGTAAACACTTCGGGCGTCTGGACTTATGAGGCGGATAACGAGGGAACGACCATGACTTTCGCCACCGAACCTTGGGTTAAGGGCGACAGCCTCGGCGTTACCTTCGACAAGTACGGCGTACCCGCGACGAATAACTTCTTCTACTTCAGCTATCAGCCGAGCTTTGACGACGGCACGACGACTTACACCGCAACCCTGACGATTACCTCCACCGTTGACATACAGCTCCGCGTCGGCGCACCTATATATGCCGACGGTAAATGGCAATACGGCGGCGCATACGGAATGCAATATCCTGTGCTCAAAGCCAATGTGCCCATGGACGTAACATTCGAGGGAACGATCGGCGATCAGGAGCCGTTTACAATCCGCACCAACACGCTTCAGAACGGCGCGCAGACCTTTGACGGCGCAACCATACTTGTTCAGAACATCAAGTTCGAAAAGCGCACCGTCGCTCCCAAGCCTTCCGCACCAGAGGGCAGTGTTCCTCTCGAAAAGAAGGGCAATGCGGACGTAATGGGGGCAGCAGGGCAGTGGTTCTATCATGTGGACGGCGGCATATCCTTTGACATAGAGCCTTGGAAGATGGGCGATAACGCCGAATCTATGGGCGCTACGTTTAACCAATACAGCGCACCCGCCGACGGCAAATACTTCTATTTCCGTTACCAGCCCAAGTTTGACGACGGCACGACCACCTATCACGTCAGCTTTATGGTGACCGTGAGCGCGAACGTTACCATTCGTTTCGGTCAGCCCGCAGAGGGCGCGGACGGATACGGCGCCGCATACATGTCTACCCAGGACGTTGTAGCGGGCGAGAAAACCGCGATAAACTATGACGGTACGATATCCACCCGTGAGCCCTTCTCGATCAGAATACAGTCTCTCGGCGAAGGCACGGCAAACCTTAACGGCGTATCCATTCTTGTCGAGGAGTTCACGATCACCGCAAGAACGGTTGAGCCCGAGCCCGAGGAGCCTACTGTTCCCGAGGGAAGCGAGGCGATAACCCTTGCCGACCGCGACACCATTATGGCAGACGCGGGCAATTGGCACTACATGGTAAGTAATGAGGAGACGGCGGTTGAATACTCCACCAAGCCGTGGTTTAAGGAGGACAGCCTTGGCGTTACCTTCAAAACCTACCAATACAAGGGACCCATCATAGACAACAAATTCTCCTTCCGTATGCAACCCGCATTCGGAGAGGGAGCGACTTACACCGTATCCTTTACCATCACCGCCACCGAGGATCTGGATCTTCGCGTAGGACAGGCGGGGGTTAAGGCGGACGGCAGCGCGGACTACGGCGGAAGCAATTATATCTATCCCCACATTACCGCGAACGAGGCGCAGACCGTTAAGTTCAGCGGCAAGGTTACCCCGACCGAGCCTCTGTCCATCGGCATTAACCATGCCGCGGCAGGCGTCGAAGTCCTCGACGGTCTGGAAATCAAAATAGAAAACATAACCTTTACGGCAACTATTCCCGGCACCGCGCCGCTCGAAGATAAACAGAACGGTCAAACTATGGACAATGCGGGACAGTGGTTCTACCACGCCGACGGCGACGGCTCCAATATTAACTTCATTATAGCGCCTTGGAGCAAGGATAATTCCTTGGGCGTAATGTTTAACAAGGGCGCCGTACCCGCTACGGATAATTACTTCTACTTCCGCATTCAGCCGAAGTTCGAATCCGAGACCGCTACTTATAATATCAGCTTCATGCTCACAGTCAGCGTTGACGCTACCGTTCGTTTCGGTCAGCCTGCAGAGGGCACGGACGGATACGGCGACAAGTATATCACCAAACAGACTGTAACCGCAGGCAATGCGACGGCGATTAACTATGACGGTACAATATCGACTAAAGAGCCGTTCTCGATCAGAATCGACGCGCTCGGCGAGGGGGTTAAGAACCTCAACGGCGCAAGCATAGTTTTGACGGATATCTCGATTACCGAGCGCACCATAGAGCCCGAGCCCGAAGCGACCCCGCTTAAGAAAACAGATAGAGCGGGCGCAATAAGCGCGGCTGGAACATGGGTTTATTCCGCAGATGAAACACAAGGTGAGGTAACGTATATAACTTACTCCGTATTGCCTTGGATTAAAACAGATCCCGAAAAGGGCGATTCCCTCGGCGTAACATTTGACACTTATGAGGGAAGTGCTATTACCGCACAAAAATACTTCTACTTCCGCTATCAACCCAAGTTTGACGACGGCACAACGACTTACACCGCGACCGTAACAGTCACCGCTTCCGTAGACATGCAAATTCGCGTTGGCGAACCTGGGTTTAAGGCTGACGGGGTAGACCTTGATTACAGTGGCACCTATATGTTATACAAGAACCTCACGGCAAACCAGCCCTTGACAATAACGTATGAAGGCACTATGAATAATCAGGATCCATTCTCCATCAAGACCCATACGCTTAAAGGAGATACGACAACCTTAAACGGAGCAAGCATACTTGTTGAGAATATTAAGTTTGAAAAGCGCGTAGTTGAGCCCGAGCCCGAAGCTACCCCGCTTGAGAATAAAAGTGCCACGGACACAAGGAAAACGCCTGGAGTATGGACTTACGGCACGGACAGCAAGACGGTCGTCTCCTATACCACCGAGCCTTGGATCAAGAAGAGTGCGACAAAGGGTGATTCCATTGGTGTAACCTTTAACGAGTATGGAGTGCCCGCAACGGATAACTACTTCTACTTCCGCTATCAGCCTGGCTTTGACGACGGCACGACGACGTACAAGATAACAATGGACATTACGGCTTCTGCAAATATACAACTTCGCATTGGGGAACCCGGACTTAAGGCGTCTTCGTCAAATCTTATTTGGGATAAACCTTATTTGGCATATATCTCGCTTACGGCAAATTCAAAAAAGAGCGTGACCTACGAAGGCACAATGACATACAAAGAGACGTTTGCTATCAGATCCCATAAGGTTACTGATCCGACCACAGACTATAACGGCGTAAGCATACTTATTGAGAATATTAAGGTTGAGAAACGCGTAGTCGAGATACCGACCACATATGATCTCGAACAATCTTATAATAATGACGGTATTGCTTGTGCAAATCCCGGGAAATGGTACTATGCAGATCCGGGCGGCGTCAATTATGCCGAAACGCCTAAATTCGACAACGGCACATTGACTATATCGTATACTTCGGAAAATGGTTCCGATGACGGTAAAACGCGACTTAAAATTCAACCTCATTTTGCGATTGGCAAGAAGTATAAGGTTTCGATGAAAATAACTATATCCTCGTTCCCTTCGAACTTCAGAATAGTTTATTCTACAAGTAATCAACGCCTTACTGATTTTACAGCCGACGAATTGACCAGAACTTTGACTTATACAGGTACGGTACAAGACGGAAATCCGTTCAATTTACAACTCAAGGGATATACCGCTTCTGTTGAGGAGCCCTTCACCGTAACAATTACCGACATATCCTTTACAGAGGTGGTTTAATTAGTGCGGCGAGCCTTAAAAACAATAGTTTGCGTAATAGCCGTTGTGCTTTGCTTCGTTATCGGGGCGGGCGCAACGGCTTGTTCGCCTGAGACGTTTACGGATAACGGCTACATATGCGACGAGTACAAGGATAACTTTTCGGTCGGCGCGGCGGTATTGACGGGCAATATCAATCGGTACGACAAAGCGGGGCTTATGCACCACTTTAACAGTATCACCGCCGAAAACGAGATGAAGTGGCGGTTTGTCGAGCCCGAAGAGGGGCAATATTCCTTCGGCGCGGGGGACAGTCTGGTATCCTGGGCGAAGGAGCACAACACCGAAGTGCGCGGGCATTGCCTTGTGTGGTACAAGTCTCTGCCGCCCTGGCTCACGCAAAAAGAGCTGACCAAAGAGTCGGCGCTGGAGATATTAAGAAAGCACATTACCGACGTTATGACGCACTTTAAGGGCGAGTTGTACGTTTGGGACGTATGCAACGAGGCTTTGCACGGCAATATCAGCCAGGCCCAGCTCGATTCGGGGGACATATGGCGCAGGGGCAGCGAGGCGAGCGGGGACAACTCCCTCGATTGGTACGGGCTGTGCGGCGTGGACTTTATCAAAGAGGCGTTCCGCACGGCAGATCAGGTGCGTAAGTCCCTCGGCGACGACGTTAAACTGTTCTATAACGACTACACGCTCAATAACCCGCTCAAAAGACAGGCTGTCGTCAAGCTCGTTGAAATGCTGCGTGCCGACGGTATCGCTATCGACGGCATAGGCATGCAAGCGCACTACCGTCTGCCGCAATACGAGGCGGACAGGGACGCGTTTATGGCGGACTTTGAGGACTCCGTGCGTACCTTTACCGATATGGGGCTGGACGTGCACATAACCGAGCTGGACATTCAGGTCTATCCCTACAATGGCTCCACGCAGGCGTTTGACGGACTCCCCCTCGAAGTCGAGATTGCGCAGGGGGAGATGTACGCCGATATCTTCCGCGTTTGCCGCAAGTACTCCGCGCCCACCGCAGCGGGCCACGGCCGCGTTTCCAACGTAACCACCTGGGGCGTCGCCGACGATCACACCTACGCCTCCACCTCCATTCATACCGAGTACCCCCTCATCTTCTCCCGCGATTTGCAGCCGAAGAGAGCGTATTATGAGATAATCTCTTTGTAAGAAGTCACATAGCCCCGCTGATACGCGCGAGCCGAGAACATTTTCGACACAGTCATTTACGTTTTTAGTAAACTCCTGTGTCGAAATAACCTCTCCCGCACGTCTGAGCGGTACTCTGTGCCTTCTACATATCGGCTCGTTCCAGGCTTGTGTAAGAAGATTTATTTTATGTCTGGCCGCCCCGAAAGATAGAATAGCGCGACAAGTCAGGCGCAAGATGTGGGCCGCTCGAAGTCGAGGGGGGGGCTGTCACCGAAGGTGACTGAGGGGATTGTCTTGGCTGGGAGCATAATAGGTGGGCATGTCGCGCACCTCTCCGCCGCTCTCATATCGGTTCGTTTCGGGCTTGTGCAAAAGGATAAATTAAACATCAAGGCACGCGTTGCAATTTTGCAACGCGTGCCTTTTCAATAGGATAGTTTGATATTACGATTTTTGCTTATCGGATAATATATTACTTAACGTGTATTGATTATATGACAATCCCCTCAGTCACGGCTACGCCGTGCCAGCCCCTCTTACTAAGGGCGGCCACGTTCGCGCCCCGCTATTCGGGGGAATATGTTACCTAACTTGTAGCGTTACAAGATTGTTGGATATAAACACGAAAACTTGGGTAGCAGGTGGGCCGCCCGAAGTCGAGGGGGGCTGGCGGACGAAGTCCGCCTGAGGGGATTGTCAATGTTAGTTACTCGAAAAGCAATGGTTTACTCGAAAAGCGGGGATTGTCATTTTCCCAAGGCACGAGTAGAAATTATCTACCTATCAAGCGAGAATATATCAATCAAAACCTTTTTCCCGCTCCGAAGCTCAAGCGCGGCGAAGAGTACCGCGCCTTCTCTTATCGCCTCTTTCTCACCCACATAACCGCACCTACGGGTATGCCCACGGCGGGGATAACAAGCAGGGTGAGCAGCCAAAGAGCGGGGTTGCCCGTGCCCTCATCTCCCTCGTTCGGGTCTGTCGGATTACTCGGCTTATTCTTAT
>CANPYH010000001.1 GCA_947588325.1 uncultured Clostridia bacterium | reverse complement strand
TGCTGGTGTAGCTCAATTGGCAGAGCAGCTGACTTGTAATCAGCAGGTTGTAGGTTCAAGTCCCATCACCAGCTCCATAAAAATGTAGTTAAATGACTACAAAAACCACAATATATTGTGGTGTACGAGAAAATGACCACTATATATTGTGGTCTTTTCTTTTTTAACAAAATTTTTACGACTATGACATATTTGTGGATTTTTTTCGATTTGACACCGAATTGGTGTCAGATTTCGATCATTTTTGGTGTCAGTTTTCGGTGTCAGATTTTCGGTGTTTTAAGGTGTCAGATTTCCGCTTAATTTACGGTAATTTTTCTTTCAAATCTTGTCGCACTGACGGGGTATTTTATGTTACAAAAATTTGGCAATTTTACGTGATATTCTGAAGATTTTTTGTGCCAATTAAACACATTTGCATTATGCCAAAAGTATTGATTTGGTGTCAAAATCGGTGTCAAAATCGGTGTCAATCGGCAGTAGGTGGTTTTGGCAGGTACATATGACTATACAAGCACAGTTGTCGTTTCCTGTTAGCCGCGTTTAATGCGTACTTATCGGCTCCAGATATCTCGTATTTTATCCGAAAGAACCTCGATATACTTCTCCTGTATGTCGGTATATATGTTCTGCGTTATCCGCTCGGACGAGTGACCGAGAAGATATTGCTTAACTTTCGGTGAAATTCCCGCTTCTTCCAGCCTTGTGGCGTATGTGTGTCTGAGTACGTGGAGCGTTACGGGAATATTGTTTTTCTTCGCTATGTTGGTTATTGAAATTCTTACGGCGTTATATGTGTAAGGAAAAATCTCGCCCCCTACAGACGCTTTGTCTATCTCTTCACACAAGTCTGCGGGTAGGGGAATTGTCCTGTTTCCGGCTTTTGACTTCGGAGACGTTTGCTCTATCCGTTTTCCGTGATCCAGGAAAACGACGTTTTTGTTTATTGTAACGGTGTGTTTGACAAAGTCTATGTCGTCACGGTGCAATGCCAACGCCTCGCCTATACGAGCCCCGCTTGCAAGCAGGAACTTGAACAGCAGGGAATACTTCATTCCGCGCGTGACTTCCAGGAACCTTGCCTGCTCGTCAACGGTAAGAGCCTGTCTGTGCGTCTCTTCGTGCTTTTTTATTTCTACCGCGTCGAACGGGTTTCTGCAGATAACTCCCTGCGCAAGCGCCTTTTTGAAACACTGTGACAAGTTTATCCTGCACATATCCCTTGCACGTCCGCCGCTTATTCCGAGAAGAGTGACCTGTAAGTCGTCGGAAGTGATGGCGTCGATGGGCAGCTTGCCTAACTTTGTAAGCGCAAATTTTACGGATTTTCGGAGCATCAACAGAGACTTTGGTTTCAGGTTCGGCTCCTTGTACACTTCCACCCAACGATCGAAATATTCTTTCAAGGTAGTAGCCTTGCTTTCCCGTTGGGGTTCGTTATCAATATTCGTCTTTGGCGCAACCTCTGCGAAGGCGGGATTTACTTGTTCGGGCATTCTGCTTGCTATTGCGTCTCTCATTTTCTCTTTCAGCTCGCGAAGATAGGGCGAGTAGAAATAAAACCTACGTCCGTCAAGCATAATTATATATCCCTGGTACCTTCCGTCCTTTCTGGGCACCCTTCCGACCGAGATACCGAGTAAGCTCTTGTTCATGGTACTCTCCTTGTGAATATTAGCATCGGTATTCGCGTTATCTACCTGTTTGACGTCATTGTAAAACGCTGACGGCGATTTATGCACTCTCGTGACTTCGTGCTCGTTATTGCGCTTAGTAAGCCTCAAAACGCTTAAAATAGCGTCGTCTTTTTCGGCGTCGCTTAATTCCGATGTATGTATTGCCTTGAGTATCTTGACAAGTGAATTTTCGTTATCTGTGGTCAATTTATAATAGAGCCGCAACCGAAACCGAAGCGGCATAGCAGGGGAGATTATTCTGTAATATGATTAGCTAATCGACGTTTTGACAATAACAGGTTGCTTTAATTCAAGCGTATCTTGAGCGTCATAAACCCAATATGCGTCTACATTACATTTCTTCGCTACAAAAATGCCGTTATAGCTTGTCGGTATTTTTATGGTGTTTTTCTGCCTGTCCCATAGACCCGCGAACGTATCCACTCCTATGGGGGTGGGCAGCGTTAATTTTGTACCGTTATGGAATATCATTTCCACAACGCTCTTCGGCTCAAGACATAAGTCGTCCTTGCCGAGACCTAAATCCTCTAAAGTTGTTATACGCATAGTTGCTCCTTTAACATTTTTTGGTAATAGGTAAAATTTAGAGGGAGTAATAATTAACTCCCTCAGATTTCGTGATTTCATTCCGATAGATTCGGCGTTTCCAACCCGACAGTTTAGGAAAATAACCCAAACTCGCTCATTTTTTGTGACTTTTGCTTAAAAAACTCGCTCATTTTTTGTGCGCTGCAAAAGTCCCTTGAAAAAGTTGCGCTTTTTACAAAAACTCCCTTGAAAAAATTACGGTAGGGGATTATCTCCGTGAAAAGGTTTCCTAACCCGATTATATTCTTACCCGCGCTTGTCAGATTTTCTTATTCCGAACATCCCTGACGAACCTTTGATACTGCTTTCTGTATACCCGAGCCGTGCGTGGATTGCACTTAAATGTCTCCTGTATTTTTACACGGAGCTCGTTATCGCTCAGTTCGTCGGTGGAGCCGTAGTAATACAGCTCGGAAAACATGGCGTTCTTATATAGGTTACCGAACACAATAGCCCTACCTGTGTTAAGCACCGCTGCGACTTTGTTGAAGTTATATATCTCGTTCCAGAAGCTGCCCTTGGTAAACTCCTCGTTCACGCCTTTTACGGCGGGAGCAAACAAATACTCGCTTTCGATCAAGTGTATGCGGCGGGTAGATTTTTGCGCCGTGCTGTCCTCATTAGCCTCATAATGATTGGTATAGCCCTTGTACGATTGGAGGTGGAGCAGGTTCTCGATGACTCCGAAAATCTTACCGAACACGCCGTATTCGCCGCGTGGGGTAGAGATTTTGTATCCGATATTATCTATGGGCTGTAGCTCTGACTTTTTCAAGCCGACTATTTCCGCGGGGTTCAAACCTATCCAGCCGAGAACACATATACACTTCAGACGAACCAAATACTTTTTATAGAACATTGCGAAATTTACAGACATCGCAAAATCCTCCCGATGGGGAAGAAAAAATACAAAAATTTATAATATATTTATTTGTTCGCAAAAGTCAGCTTTTACGAACAAATAGCGAAAAAACCTTGACAAAGAAGATATCTGATGCTATAATAAATTTATGAGTGATTATTTCCGCACGCGTGACGAAATCAATTTGAAAAAGATCGACGAAGTTCTTGCCGAGCTGCCCGAATTTGTCGGACAGTTCATTATAGGAATTTCTTTCAGAACATCTGTATTGACAAGGCTAAATTACGCGCTCGACATACGCGTCTATTTTAACTACCTTTCAAAATACAAATTGTCCGGTAAGCCCATAGACTGTATCACGCTGTCTGATATAGAAAACGTCAGCCCGTACGATATCGAGCGTTATCTCGACTCGCTGTCGTCTTATAAGGTATCGGGTAAACGCCTGTCTTGCGGCGAAAAAGCCAAGGAGCGCAAATTAGCGTCTCTGCGCTCGCTCTATAAATATCTTTATAAAAAGGAAATGATTTCGACCAACGTAACGCTTAAAGTAGACATGCCGAAGATTCACGACAAGCCGATTATACGGCTCGAGCGTGACGAAGTCCGAAAGCTCATGGACCTCGTCGACAGCGGCAAAATGCTCTCCGCTCGGGAACGCGCTGCAAACGAATTTTCGCGGGTCAGAGACAACGCAATGCTCTTCCTGTTCCTCGGTACGGGAATTCGTGTAAGCGAGCTTGTAGGGCTAAATAAGAGCGATATAGACTTCGATAACAACTCGTTTACCGTAACGCGCAAAGGCGGAAATAAGAGCATTCTGTACCTACCCGAAGAGACTGCGGCGGCTTTGAAGGATTATTTGAAGTGGCTGGACGACCAAATCAGGGATAAAACCGATTTCGCGCTTAAAATCAAAGATCGAGACATACTGTTCTATTCCCTGCGCGGCGCCAATATGGGCGGCAGAATCGGAGTTCGCGCTGTCGAAAAACTCGTGAAGAAATACGCCTATTACGCTGCTCCGCTCAAAAAAATTACTCCGCATAAACTGCGCAGCACATACGCCACAAACCTCTACCAATCCACCGAGGACATATATGTCGTCGCGGACGTTCTCGGACACTCGGACGTCAATACTACAAAACGGCACTACGCGCAGATGAGCGAAGAACACAAGCGGCAGGCGGCAAAAATCACCACTATCGTGAAAAATCCCAGTGATCCAGAGGACGAATAATCGCTTTTTGTTCGCAATAAATATTAGAACATTTATTCTAAAAATATTGACTTTATATCGAAAAAATGATATCATATTATCATAAGGAGGTAATAACCATACTATGTCAGACATAATACATAGCAAAAATACCGAAAATCTCGGCAAAACCTCACAATTGATATATGATTATATCATATCGTTTATGGATGAGCACGGCTACCCTCCCACAATTCGCGAGATTATGGCTTATTCGAATATCAAGTCAACTTCGACGATATTTTATCATTTGACGAGGATGCAGAAGCTCGGTCTGATCAAGCGATATGACGCGAAAAATCGTGCAATCGAAGTTGTCGGGCGTAACACAGCATCGCGCGGTCTGATTAAACTTCCCGTCGTCGGCAAAGTTTCCGCAGGCGTTCCGATACTTGCTGTCGAAAACATTTCGGATACTATCGAATTTCCCGATTCGATTTTCTCCGGCTCTTCCCTCTTCCTGCTCCGCGTCAAGGGCGACAGTATGATAAACGCCGGAATACTCAACGGAGATCTTATTGCGGTTAATAAGCAGGACGATGCGGACAACGGAGAAATAGTCGTTGCCATGATTGACGACGAAGTTACCGTCAAACGCTTTTACAGGGAGAACGACCACATTCGCCTCCAGCCCGAAAACGACGCATATATGCCGATTATTTCGAGCAACGTTTCGATTATCGGCAAAGTAGTCGGGTTAATCAGAGACAGCCTGTAAACAAATAGTTTACATAGCGGTTGTACGATTAATCGGAGAACCTGTGTCAAATTTACGTCACGCGTTTAACCTTTACACAAACAACAGATAACCAATAACAGAGTATACATCGCGGTTTTACTATTATCGCTAACAGTGGCGATATATTACTTTATGCCTGTTACGACAGCCGTACCATCTATACTTTTATCGGATTCGTTATTATCGGAGTACGCCTCGCCCTGTTTGCAATCGCTCCCCTGTCGGCTGACTACGTGACAAAACGGCCCCACCAAAATGCGGAGCCGTTTTCGATTTTTACATTGCCGAATTATTTACCAATCAAATATATGAGTATTCGTTTTCATCGTCGGCGCTCACAATAAACCCGTTTTCGTGGCAATAATCCATAATATTACGAACGAACGGATATGCGTCATCGGCGGTACCGGTGTCCATGCTTTCTGCTATTGCTTCAAACTCCGCCTCGCTCAGCTTTACTCCGAACTTACTGAATTTTTCGGGAACCCTCATTTTCAGATATAAATCGCTTATGTTGAGATGGAGTACGCGGTTGCAACGCGCCATCATCATATGTATGATGTTGTTCTGATAAAAACTGAAAAATCTGTTATCCGCTCCGAAAATAATATGATCCCACAGCGCGATGTTATTGAAAACGAGCTGAATCATAGCGTTGTTCGTGCTCATTATGTCATTTTCCGAAGGATGGACGTTGTTGGAAGGATGATTGTGCATTAATATCACGCGCACCGCATTCGACGAACGGGCTATCTGCACAAGTCTTTCCGTGTCAAACTCCGTACTCGTTGGCGTTCCTCGTCCGAGTTCGATTCCCTGGAGAAGTTCTCCGTTTATGTTAAGAAACAAAGCATACACTACTTCTCGCTGTTGCGACTGAAAGAAGGGAGAAAACCTCTTTGCTACTGACCTTATGGAATTGAACACCGCCTTTTCCATTCCCCTTGCAAGAAGATAGCGACGCGCTAACGGAAGTATCTCTTTAATGAGGATTGCGGCATTTCTCGTCATTTGAGGAACGGTACATAAATCGGCAACCGACGCGTCTAAAACATTCGGTAACGACCCGAAATGCTGTATAAGCCTGTGCGCAAGCGCGTTGGTATCCTTTCGCTGTATTGCGGAGAACAGCAGCATTTCCAAAGCTTCATGATCGGTGAAAGTAGTGAAATCCTCTTGGAACATGAACCTGTCACGCACTCTGTCGCGATGACCGTCATGCAAATGCTCATTTTCTACTTTCTTTCCTTTAATGCCTTTATCTTTTGTATTATCCATAATAGTTACTTTCTTATTTGACCGTGTCCGATGATTGTGTATTTGAAACTTGTAAGCTGCTCGGGTCCGATAGGTCCCCTTGCATGTAATTTCTGCGTGGAAATTCCCATTTCGGCGCCGAACCCGAATTCGAAACCGTCCGTAAACCGCGTCGAAGCGTTCACATAGACCGCCGCGCTGTCAACCTCTTTGAGGAACTTTTCCGCCGCTTTTTCGTCTTTGGTAATTATAGCGTCGCTATGGTGCGTGCTTACCCTGTTAATATGCGCTATTGCCTCATCTATGCCGCTGACGACCTTGCATGATATCTCATAACCGAGGTACTCCTTTTCGTAGTCAGCCTCATTAGCTGGCACAACGTTGCCGAAGATAGCAGCCGTCTCCTCACAGCCGTGAACGGTGACATTACGCTCAACCATTGCCGAAAGGAGCACAGGCAGCGCCTTATCCGCTATGGAGCGGTCGACGAGCAGACTTTCAAGCGCGTTGCAGACGCTCGGGCGCTGGAGCTTACCGTTTATGAGTATCTCCTTTGCCATTTCTATATCCCCCGTTTTTTCCAGGTATAAATGGCAATTGCCCGCCCCCGTTTCGATAACGGGGATCGTCGCGTTCTTCTTAACAGTCTTGATAAGCCCGGCTGAACCGCGAGGAATCAACACGTCAACAAATTCGTCAGCGTGCATAAACCGCTCGGCGCCTTCGCGCGTCGTGTCCTCTATCAGCTGTATAAACTCGGGGTTGTAGCCCGCATCTTTAAGCGCGGTTTTGATAACTTTGACAATCGCTTTGTTGGAAAGGATAGCGTCTTTACTGCCGCGAAGAACTATCGCGTTGCCCGTCTTTATACAGAGCGCAACAACGTCGCAGGTAACGTTGGGGCGCGCTTCGTAGATAATGCCGATAACGCCGAGAGGCACGGCAACCTTTCTGATTTTCAGTCCAGCATGGTTCTCCCACTCTGCGGCAGTTTTGCCTATAGGGTCGTCCAACGCTATCAGATCGGTAATTCCCTTGCTAATGCCGTCAAGCCGCTCTTTCGAAAGTTTAAGCCTGTCTATCATATGTGGCGCAAGGTCCTTTCCGTTCGCAATATCCTCGGCGTTGGCGCGAAGGATATCATCTGCACGCGAAACGATTGCATCGGCAATGATACCGAGCATTTTGTTTTTGTCCTCGGTGGAAAGCAAAGCGGGATATGAAACGTTTTGTTTTGCCGCCCGGCAAGTCTCTTCAACAGTCATACGCTTACTCCTCTTCTATCTCGTCATACTCGGCGTTATGATAAACATTCTGCACGTCGTCATTATCCTCGAACGCGTCGAGCATTTTAAGCAATTTGTCTCTGTCGTCGGCTTCGAGCCTTACCGTGTTTTGCGGTATACGGTCGAGCTGTGCGGAAGAATACTCAATACCCGCCGCGGCTATTGCGTCACGAACGGCGGCAAACTTATCCACAGAAGTAAGTATCTCATAGTATCCGTCGCCGAGGTCGAAATCGTCCGCACCCGCGTCGAGAGCAAGCATCATCATCTCGTCGTCGTCCATACCGTCCTTTTTCTCGATCTCGATCACGCCCTTAGTCGTAAACATATAGGACACGCAACCGGAGGTTCCGAGACTTCCGCCAGAGCGATCGAATATATGACGAATCTCTCCGCCCGTCCTGTTCTTGTTATCGGTAAGCGCTTCGACTATGACGGCGACGCCGTTTGTGCCGTAGCCCTCGTATACAATACTCTCATAGTTAATGTTTCCGAGTTCGCCGTTAGCCTTCTGAATGCTCCTCGTAATATTGTCCTTGGGCATGTTATTGGCTTTAGCCTTGTCTATAACCGCTCTGAGCGCGGCGTTAGAGTTGGGATCGGGTCCGCCCGACTTAACCGCAACGGCAATTTCCCTGCCTATCTTGGTGAAAATCTTGCCTCTCGCAGCGTCCGCTTTGCCCTTGGCTTGCTGTATGTTGTGCCACTTGGAATGTCCTGACATAATTTATTTACCTTCCTTATTGTATTTGATAGTATACATAAATACTGCGCCGCAAACCGCGGCATTCAACGATTCGATATCTCCTTCCATAGGGAGAGAATACACATCATCGCTGAGTTCCATAACTTCTTTGGAAACTCCTTGCGCCTCTCCCCCGACAACTATACATACCTTGTCACGCATAGTACACCGCGAAAATGCCGATTTTCCGCCCATATCCGCCGTTATAATCGAATATCCGAGCTGTTTAAGTTCTTTAAGTTCGTCTATACCCGAGCTGAAGATATTGACCTTGACTATTGCGGACATTGTGCTACGAACAACCTTCCCGCCATACGGATCCGCGCAATCACGGAGATATACGTCGTTATAACCCGCCGCGCAAGCCGTTCTGATGAGCGTCCCCAAGTTACCCGGATCCCTCACCCCGTCAAGAAATATTGCGTACGGCGAAGAAGCGATTACGGGTCTCGGCTTTTTTACGATGGCGAGAACGCCCTGCCCGTTTACCGTCTCCGTTATCCTATCGAAGATATCGTCTTTAACAACGGTTGCGGTCGGATAAAGATCCGCCTTACTCTCCGCCACGAAGATTTTATCGACGAGAGACTTATCGAAGGAAAGGACGTCGTTAACCGCGCGAACTCCTTCCACGACAAACAGACCCGCCTCGTCACGGTATTTTTTGAACGAAAGTTTCTGTATGAATTTTAGCGTATTGTTGTCTTTGGAAGAGATATACATGTTCGTTCAATACCAAAAACAGAAGCCTTTACGCTTCTGTTTTATCTACTTATTGTGCCGCTTTCGCTTTTTCGGCGAGTTTAGCAAAGGTTGCTGCGTCCGTAACTGCTATATCGGCGAGAACTTTACGGTTCAGGTCGATTCCTGCGGTTTTAAGACCGTGCATAAACTTGCTGTACGACATACCGTTCATGCGTGCAGCCGCGTTTATTCTTGCTATCCACAGCTTGCGGAAGTCTCTCTTCTTGCGACGGCGTCCTACGAACGCATACATCTGAGACTTCATTACCGCTTCGCGAGCGATACGATAAGACCGCGACTTCGAACCGAAATAGCCTTTGGACAGTCTGAATATCTTTCTACGTTTCTTTAATGCGTTAACGCTTCTCTTGATTCTCATCCCTGATTACCTCCTGCCCTGAAGCATAAGTTTGACGGTCTTGGACTCCTCTGCGGAAGCCAGATAAGTTCCTTGGCGGAGCTTCATTTTTCTCTTGCTGTCTTTCTTGGTCAGAATGTGGTTCTTATTCTGAAAATTACGTTTTACCTTGCCGGTTTTGCTGACGCGAAAACGTTTCTTCGCGCCGCTGTGGCTCTTCATTTTAGGCATATTTATATTCCTCCGTGCTTATTTTTTTGCCGATAATACCATGAGAATGTTGCGTCCCTCGGTGAGAGGCGATTTATCTATGTTGCAGACATCCTCAACCAATTTGTGGAATTTTTGCATGACCTCGATACCGAGTTTTGCGTGGGCTTGTTGACGCCCCTTCATGCGTATGGATACTTCTACCTTGCTGCCGCCCACAAGAAACTTTCTCGCCGCACGCGCTTTTGTTTCAAGGTCGTGATCGTCGATAGTCATTGAAAGCCAAATCTTTTTAGTCTCGTTTTGCTTCTGGTTTTTCTTCGCCTCTTTTTCCTTCTTGTTTTTGTCAAACTTATACTTACTGAAGTCCATAAGTTTGCAAACGGGCGGAGTTGCTTGCGGACTGATTTTAACGAGGTCGAGATTCTTCTCGTCGGCAATCTTGTTTGCCTTTTCAGCGCTCATGATACCGAGCTGTTCGCCGTTTTCTCCGATAAGGCGAATTTCGCGATCGCGTATTCTGTGATTTGTTTCAACCTCAGGCTGTTTGTTAATGATGATAGTATCCTCCGAAAATAAAATAATGAGCGCGAAAACAGAATTCACGCTCACTACAACAACTGTTATTTCATTGCGTAACCGTTCCGAGCATGCCCGAACGGTGAGACCGAATCTGCTTTCAACACGATGATTATATATTAAACTAATTTGTTTGTCAACCGCTTTTCAGCCGTTTTTCACACTTTTTAATACTTTTAGCGGCTTTTTATCAATTATCGAGGGCAAAACTCTCGACCTCTTGCCTTACTCGCGCCATAAACGCTTCAAGCGTCATAGTACCGATATCACCGTTCTTTCTCGACCGCACGGCGACGAGCCCGGCTTCAGCCTCCTTGTCGCCCACTATGAGCATATACGGCACCTTTTCGAGCTGCGCCTCGCGAATTTTGAACCCGATCTTTTCGTTGCGAAGATCAAGCTCCGTCCTGATACCTGCCTTTTTGAGGGTTGCGGATATTTCCTCGCACCTCCCCGCCGTCCTGTCTGTCAGCGCAAGAACCTTAACCTGCGTAGGCGACATCCAGAGCGGGAAGGCACCTGCGTATCTTTCGATAAGCATTGCAATCGTGCGCTCGTAGCTGCCTATGGACGAACGGTGAATAATCATCGGGCGTTGCTTGACGCCTTTCTCGTCGACGTAAGTCATATCGAAACGCTCGGCAAGACCGAAGTCTATCTGTATCGTTATGATAGTATCTTCCTTGCCCCAGACGTTGGAAGCCTGTAAGTCGAGTTTGGGTCCGTAGAACGCCGCTTCGCCGTCGGCTTCGACGTAATCAAGCCCGATGTCATCGAGTATTTTCTTCATCAAAGCCTGCGTATCGTTCCAGCCCTTGGGGTTATCGATATACTTCGCCTTCTTCTTCGGATCCCACTTGGAAAATCTGTAAGTTATCTGATCCCTGATTCCGAGGCAGTCCTCGATATAAAGGATGAGGTCAAGTATGTTCTTAAACTCGTCCTCTACCTGCTCGGGAGTGCACATTATGTGCGCGTCGGAAAGCGTGAACTGACGAACGCGGGTCAGTCCGTGCATTTCCCCGCTCGCCTCGTTACGGAAGAGCGTGGACGTTTCGTTATAGCGGCAAGGCAGATCCCTGTAACTCTTAATGCCGTTCTTGTAAATGAGGTATTGGAAGGGGCAAGTCATGGGACGAAGCGCGTACACCTCGTCGTCCATCGCCTCGTCGCCGAGTACGAACATACCGTCCTTGTAGTGATCCCAGTGCCCCGATACTTTATAGAGGTCGCTCTTTGCCATAAGCGGCGTTTTGGTAAGCATGTATCCGCGCCGTTCTTCCTCGTCCTCGACAAAACGTTGGAGTATCTGCATGAGTTTTGCGCCCTTAGGCATGAAGAGGGGCAAGCCCTGACCGACAAGCTCGTCGGTCATGAATATACCGAGTTCGCGCCCAATCTTGTTGTGGTCTCTCTTTTTAGCTTCTTCCATCGCCTGAAGATAGGCGGTCAGATCCGACTTCTTGTCGAAAGCCGTGCCGTATATTCTGGTGAGCATTTTGTTCTGCTCATTGCCCTTCCAATAAGCCCCTGTGATTTGGGTGAGCTTGAAGCACTTAACCTTGCCCGTGCTCATAAGGTGAGGTCCCGCGCAAAGGTCCACGTAATTACCCTGCGAATATAAGGTTATCTCCGTGCCCCTCGGCATATCCTCTATCAGTTGCAGCTTATATATTTCGTCAAAGCCGCGCATTTTGGTAACGGCTTGTTTCCTCGTTACCACCGACCGACGAATGGGCAGATCAGCCTTGATTATCGATTCCATTTCCTTCTCGATACGGGGAAGGTCGTCCATGGTTATGGATGAGGGCAGGTCAAAGTCATAGTAAAATCCCGTCTTGATCGCGGGTCCGATCGCGAGTTTAGCCTCGGGAAAAAGGTTCTTTACCGCTTGCGCAAGTATGTGTGCGCAGGTATGACGATAAGCGTTCCGACCCTCTTCGTCTTTGAACGTGAGAATTTCCAGAGTGCAATCCTCGGTTATTTCGCGCGAAAGATCAACGAGTTTCCCGTTTACCCGCGCTATAAGCGCAACACGCGCAAGACCTTCGCTGATCTCAGCAGCGACGTCTATTATTTTCTTACCCTTTTCGACGGTCATAGTCGAGCCGTCTTTCAAAGTTACTGTCATATATCCCTCCGTTTTTCTTATAATAAAAAAGTCCAAAACGAGCTACCTCGTTAAGGACGATCTGTTAAACCGTGGTTCCACCTTATTTCGCCGCAAACGCGGCCTCGTTTTATCGGAGATACTCTCCGCGGCTTTCCGCCTTCGTGGTTTCACTTCGGCAATGCGTGCGGACATTTCAGCCAAGTATCCGCTCTCTTCTCCGCATCTTCCCCGTCGCTACTTGTCGTCGGCATCGGAAAATTGAATTCTTTCGTATATTAACGCAAATCAAATCGTTTGTCAAGCGAATAATCCTTATTTTCCGATAATATAAGATTTAACAATTGCAAAGTATCTCGCAAAATAATAAATAAGTACATGATGAAATTATGCCGGATAGCGAAAACCGCATTGCAAAAGCAACACGGTTTCCACTGTGGCAACATATGTAATCCGCAATTCGTAATACGAGACCGAATGCAGGTTACGTCAGATCGGACAAGCTCAATTTCGTCGCAAACAGATAGACAAGTTCGCTCGCGCTTATAGGATAATTCTCGCGATATACCGTATAGCCGAAATACTCGTTCAGCTTATTAAAGGTGTGCGCGGCTTCGCAACGAAGTATCAGAGTTCGTATCGAGCGTTCAACGGCAGACGCAGACTTGTTTGTCTTTTTCCCCGCTATTTCAAACACTTGACCGATATTCTCATACGGTTTTTCGCTCCGCACAATGAGTATCACGGAATTGATCAGGTTCTCAAATCCGTTGATGTTCGGGTATACACCCATTCCGAGCAAATACTTGCTCATCTCGTTTCTTAACACTTTTTCTCCTTGTGAGTTCATCAGTTTTCTCCTTTTTGTATCGTTAAAACTTAACGACTTCATATTTATTTTGTTCAAGTATAATAGCACCTGAAAATAAAATTTGTCAAGCGATTATTTGACAAATTTTTACAATTTTTACAAAATTCCTTAATTTTCATTAAAATGACGTTTTCAGACAAGGGCTGAAATTTTCGGACATGCGTCTGTTATTTTGAAAGCGCTGCGACTTGGTTAATAGCGTTATACGATCGGCATAGACCAAACACAGCCGAATAGAAAATAGCTACGGAGTTAGTTCGTAGCTATGCAAGCGGTTAAATTACTTAAATTCGACTATTGTAACTCCGTTATCGCCCTCGCCGTATCTGCCATATCTGAACGATTTTACATTCTTGCACGTAGCGAGATATGCCTGAATGCCCTTGCCGAGTGCGCCTGTACCCTTGCCGTGGACTATCCTGAGTTCTTTTGCGCCCGTGCTCTCTGCACTGTTAATAATGGGATCGAGTATGTCTATTGCGTCGGCAACCGTTTCCCCGATAACGTTTATCTCCCTTGTGAGCGGAACCGTCGGCACGACGGCTGCGGGAGTGTACTTGCGGTCGTTGTTCTTCTTTCTCACGTCTATAGGCTTTGCGAGGTCACCGAGGGGCACTTTGAGTATCTTTCCGTTGCAATCAACCTCGATCTCGTCCTTATCCGATTTGATTTTCTTGATTATTCCCTCAATACCGAAAGAAGTAATTACAACTCGGCTGCCGACTTTAACGTCCGTGCCTTCCAATTTCTCGGTCAGAACGCTGTGCATTTCCTCGCCTGCATCGTACGCCAATGCTTGTATGCGTTTCAAATCCTTCTTTGCTTTAAGCAGCGCCTTCTCGTCGGCTTCTTTAAGCTCGCGTTGTATCTCCTCTATTATTTCGCTCGCCTTTTCCGCCGCTCTGTTTACTATTTTTTTAGTCTCCGCTTTTGCATTCGCATTGATTCTTGCAAGCGCGTCGGAGACCTTTTGTTCGTCAGCCGCAATTTTGGCAAGTTTGCTTTCCGCTTCGAGCTTTGCCTCATCGGCGCGTATGAGCGCGTCCTCTGCTGCCGATTTGATCTCGAATGCCTTTTTAAGCACTCTGTCGTAATTATCCTCGGCGTCGTAATTCAGCTGTTTCCGTGCCGTCTCGATAATACTCTTTGCGAGACCGAGTTCAGCGGCGGTCTCTACCGCATTGCTCGACCCTGGATAGCCTATGAGAAGTTTATAAGTCGGACGGAGAGTGCGCACGTCGAACTGCATTCCCGCGTTCGTAATCTTATCCGAAGTCATGGCGTATTCTTTTAACTTCGGATAGTGCGTCGTAACAATGGACATAGCTCCCGTGCCCGATATATATTCCAACACGCCTATCGCTATTGCAGAGCCTTCGTCGGGCGCTGTGCAACTGCCTATCTCGTCGAGCAGAATGAGGCTTTCGTTTGTAAACGATTCGGTAATTTCCTTTAGATTTTTGATATGCGATGAGAAGGTCGAGAGGTTGCGGATAATATCCTGGTCATCGCCGATATCGCAGAAAATATTATCGAAGATCGCCATTTCGCTCCCCTCGTCGCAGGGAATAAGAAGCCCGACGGAAAGCATAAGCGACATAAGCCCCACCGTTTTTAGCGTAACTGTTTTGCCGCCCGTGTTAGGTCCCGAAATCAGCAATATGCGCGCTCCGTCACCGCCCACCGATACGTTGATGGGAACGACGGATTTTTTGTCTATAAGCGGATGTCTGACGTTTTTAAGGTCGACCTTTTTGGCGAAGTTGATTTTGGGCATTACGCCGTCAATGGAAAAGGAATATCCCGCGAGCGCGAAATACATATCGAGAAGGGTCAGCCTTTCCTGCGCGTCATACAAGTTATCGATTTGCGCGAGCACTCTTACCGAGTATTCGCGTAAAATGCGCTCGATCTCCCGCCTCTCGTCGCCTTCGAGCTTGACTATCTCGTTGTTGGACGCGACAATGTCGAAGGGCTCGATATATACCGTGGAGCCGCTCGCCGACTGATCGTGCAGCAACCCGGGAACTTTTTGCCTGCACTCGCTGCGGACGGGCAAGACGTACCTGCCGCCCCTGACCGTGTAAAAATTATCCTGCAAAAACTCGGAAAACTCGTTACCTCGGGTAAAGGAGGACAGCCGTTCAACCAGCTTCGATTTCGCCCTTTTAAGCGCCCTTCTGACGTTTGCAAGCGTTTCGCTCGCAGCGTCGTTCATTTCCGTTTCGGAGAGAATATTTCGCCTTATATCCTCCTCGAGCGACTTATCCGCAAATATACGAAAGGCAATGTCCTTGATTCTATCCACATCGTCCGAGAAGGTGTCTAACGTGTCTTTAGCGAGCCGCGAACTGCGTAGTACGGTCGCCACTCGGAGCAATTCGCCCATGGAAAGAGTGGCTCCCGCCCTTACTTTGCTTAAGGGCTCGTCTATATCGTCGAATGGCTCTACTCCTCCGTAGCGATATTTGGATATAAGAAGCTCTGCTTGGCAGGTGAACTCCAAGCGAGAAGCGACTTCGCCGAAATCGTATGCGGGCGAAAGTTCGAAAATCCGTAACTTGGCTCGCGACGAAGCCGCGTAACTCGCCGCAGCTGAAAGAATTTTATCTAATTCGAGAGTTAATATCGGATCATTCATTATTTGACTCCTTTGCCCAATCTCCCGTACGTGTTTATGCGCTCGTCAAAAGCCAACTCGCCCGAGAGAGCGCGCAAGGCATAACCTTCGTCTATGTCGCGCAGATCAAAGTATATACGCTTGTGCCGCTTGGTGTTCAACTTTGGCAGAAGATAATGGATTTTCGAGTTCAAAAGCTCATAGTAGCAATAGTGCAACCTGTGCCGTCTCAAAATAAATTTATTGCCCCGCTCGTCGGTCAGGGTCATCTGCCCGCATTTGCCGCAATTGGAGCAGTCGAAGCCGAGTTGCTTTCTCGGGCAATGAGTCAGGTTCATAAGCGTAGCTCTGCCGAAGGCGTAAATCGCCGCGTCGCCGTCTGTATCTGCAGCCTCGACAGACATAATTTTCGGGCAATTCATGCTCGAAAGTACATTCATTCCCGTGCCGAGCAATATCGGATAATCGCGACACATCTCAAGAGCATATACGTTATTGGCAACATAACCGCTCACAAGGTTGGACTTAACTATCTCTTCGAGTATGCTTACGTCCTTGCCTCGCGCCTCTATCGGCATATCGAGCAAAACGGGCTTTTTGCATTCGGCAGTAAATGCTTTTACAATCGGGACAGAATATTCGGTCGGAGATAATACAATGATATCCGCCATGTCCCGAATTTCTGACAATCGGCAGGTTTCATTCGCGCAAACTATCTTGCAAGACGAGGGCAAATCATACTTAAAGTGCACTATGTCAGACATAATACTGTGGTTTTTTCGGGTAATTTTGGCAAAATCGCGATTTGAATGTCGAATGTCGGATTTTATGCGCCGTGTAATTTCTTCCGTAAGTTCGCGGCTCTTTGTTATATTAAGGTCGTCACCTATCCGCGGTGAGCCGCTGAAAACGAGACTTCCGTTACTTACATAGGCGCTGCCGCATTCCCTGCCGCCGCGAATAATCTTATACCCATCTCCGACTTTGGGCTTGTAACCGCCCTTACATAATAGCGTCTTTCCCCTTATCGCCGCTACTTCCGCTACCTTCAAGCCAATATTGTTTTGCTGCTTGTCGTATATTATCTCCGCTCTGTCGTCGTTTAAGTAAGCCTGCGAGAAGTCGCCGCGGTTAAAAACGGTTTTAAGCCTCCTCATATCCTCTTGGCCGCTATTGTCGGACAGTGCGCGTTTATATGCGTCGCTCGTTACTCCCGCATATTCCGTACTCCGAAGCCTGCCCTCTATTTTGAGTGAATCGACGCCGAGGCGGCGAAGTTTATCCGTATTGCCTATCATACATATATCTTTCGCCGAGAGCATATATCCGTTTATCGATTTTTTGCCGCCCGTGAGCGTATACTTTTTGCGGCAAAGCTGCATGCACTTGCCCCTGTTACCGCTGTAGCCCGAGACGAGCGCGGAAAAGTAACAATTACCCGAGAACGATACGCAATGCGCTCCGTGTGCAAACAACTCGATTTCGAGGTTGGTAGTCGTCTTGATTTTGGCTATGTCCTCGGCAAGTACCTCGCGTGACAGAACAACCCTGTCAAACCCCAATTTTTGCACGAATAACGCCCCATAGACGTTGTGTACGCCCATCTGCGTACTTGCGTGATATACCGCGTCGGGCAGTTCCTTGTCGAGGGCAAGATATAAGCCGAGGTCCTGAATCAGGAATGCGTCCGCGCCCGCTTCCGCCGCCGTCCTGACGCTCTCCAGCGCTTCCCCCATTTCGCCGTCTTTAACAAGCGTATTGAATGTGACGTAAACGCGAACGCCGCGCTCGTGACAATAAGAAATGGCAAAGCGGAGCTCTTCGTCCGAAAAGTTCTCCGCTTTACTACGCGCGTTAAAATTCTTCACGCCGAGATATACGGCGTCCGCACCGCAGGCAACAGCGGCTTTCAGAGCGTTTATATTACCTGACGGCGCGAGTATTTCCATTATCTGAGTTCTGCCTTGATCTCGGCTTTAAGCCTGTCTATCGCGCCGAGCATAAGTCTCTGAACGTCCGAATCACTCAATGTCTTTTCGGGCGAGCGGAATTTAAGCGACAGCGCGACGCTCTTTTTCCCGCGCTCTATCTGCTCCCCCTTGTATACGTCGAATATCGAGATATCCTCGAGGCTATCTCCGCATGCGTCCTTAACGATGTCTATGATATCCCCCGCCTTGCACATATCGTCCACAACAATTGCGAGGTCGCGGTTTACGCAGGGGAACTTGGATATAGTCTTATACCGAACGTCGCCTTTCGCGAACCCGAGCAAAGCGGTTATATCTATCTCCCCGACATAGCACTTGCCGTTAATTCCGTAGTTTTCCGCGACGGTCGGATGTACTTCGCCGAAGGAGCCGAGGAACTTTCCGTCCTTGGATATATCGGCGGATATTCCCGGGTGCAGATAAGGCTGTTTGCTGTAAACGAGCGAGTAGCCGTCGGTGAAGTATTTAAGCACCGAGTTAACAATATCCTTTGCGGAATAGAAATCTTCGTTATTGCCGAGCAGTCCGACGGATAATACAAATCTTTCCTCGGGCAGTTCGTTTCCGCCCTTGGGCATATACACGCGCCCAAGCTCGTATATGCGAATGTCGTCGTTGCCTCGGGACTGGTTAAGCGCCAAAGTAGTCAGCATACTGTGAACGAGTTGGGTGCGCATAACCGCGGTGTCCTCATTAAGCGGATTGCGGAGTTTAAGCACATTTCTGCGGCTGTCCGCCTGGGGCAGTTTGAGCATGTCCGAAGCCTTTTCGTTGATAAACGAGTAGGTCATAATCTCATAAAGTCCCTTCCCGCAGAGTATGTTCTTGACGTCGCCCATACGCTTTTCATCAGTGGATATTCCCCCTGCCGTGCAAGCCGCATTCTTCAAAAAGGTCGGTTTAAGGTTATCGTAGCCGTAGTACCGAATGACTTCTTCGGACAGATCCGCAAAGTCCTCGATATCCTCGCGGTAGATCGGCACGGTGCATATAATTCCGTCGCCCTTCGCCTTTGTTAAGCCGAAGTCGAGTGAGACAAGTATTTTCTCGATAGCGGGCTTTTCTATGTCTATGCCTATAATCGAGCTAATTTGCGCCGCAGAGGTCTCGATAACCTTTTTAGGTGGCGGAGCGACCCCGTCGTCCGATTTAACGTCGACGATCTTCCCCGCTTTGAGCCGATATATGAGCGCAAGAGCGCGCTCGCGACCCTCGTCCACGCTGCCGTAGTCCACACCTTTTTCGTATCTCGCGGAAGAGTCGGAACGCAGTCCGAGCTTGCGAGAGGTCACGCGAATACTCTTTCTCTCGAAACGCGCCGCTTCGAGGAAAACGGTATTGGTATCGTCGGCTATTCCCGAATACTCGCCGCCCATAATGCCCGCAATCGCAATCGGCTTCTTCGAGTCGGCAATCACCGTCGCGTCCTCGGGAAGCGCATATTCCTTGCCGTCAAGCGCGGTTATTTTCTCGTTTTTAGCCGCGGTTCTGACGATAATTCCGCTGTCTATAAAGCGGATATCGAAGGCGTGCAGGGGCTGACCGATCTCGAAAAGAACGTAGTTGGTTATGTCGACGATATTGTTAATAGGTCTGACGCCGACAAGACGCAGTCTGTCTCTCATCCACTTGGGGCTTTGAGCGATTTTTACATCTTTAATAAGCCGGCCCGTGTAGCGCGAGCAGACCTTGGAAGTGATCTGAACGGTCGGAACATACTCGCCTCCGTACGGCGTCATTTTATACTTATTCACGGGCGGGTTGAACTTAACGCCCATAGACGCGGCAACCTCTCTCGCAAGCCCGACTATCGACTGACAGTCGGGTCTGTTTGCGGTAACGGATACGTCGAGCACATACTCGTTCTTACCGAGCACGTCGAGAATGTTCGTGCCGAGCGGAGTATCTTTGGGGAGCTGTAACAATCCGTCGACTTCCGCACCCTCTATAACCGTGTCGTCAACGCCGAGTTCCTTGCCGCTGCAAAGCATGCCGTAGCTCATAACGCCGCGAAGTTCACCCGGTTTAATCTCGATTCCCCCGGGCAGTTTTGCGCCCGAGAGCGCGACGGGAACTATATCCCCAGTCTGTACGTTGGGCGCGCCGCAAACGATCTGTAAAATCTCGCTGGAAACGTCCACCATGCAGACATGGAGATGATCGGAATTGGTGTGCGGTTTGCAGTCAATGACCTTACCAACAACGACGTTTTCAATGTCGGCGCCGTCATAGATAATCTCTTCGACCTCAAAGCCGACCCGAAGCAACGCTTCCGCAATCTGTTCGGGAGAAGCATTGCCTATTTCCGCAAATTCTTTAAGCCAACAAACAGGTAATTTCATAACTTGTCCCCTCCCTTAAAACTGTTTCAGAAAACGCATATCGTTCTCATAGAGCAGCTTGATATGCGGAATGCCGTGAATGATATTGGCTATTCTATCTATACCGAACCCGAACGCAAAGCCCGTGTATACGTCGGGATCTATCCCGCAACCGCGAAGCACCTTGCGATTGACTATCCCCGCACCGAGGATTTCGATCCAGCCCGTGCCCTTGCATATCTTGCAACCTTTTCCGTGGCATATCGAGCAGGACACGTCAACCTCGACGCTCGGCTCGGTAAACGGGAAATACGAGGGACGGAAACGCACCTTTGTATCCTCGCCGAAGAAGTGCTTGGCAAAGAGATCAAGTATGCCTTTGAGGTCGCACATGGTAATACCCTTGTCCACGACCAATCCTTCGAGCTGATGGAATACGGGCGAATGCGTCGCGTCGTCGTCGTTACGGAAAACTCGTCCCGGGGATATCATCTTAATCGGCGGCTTGACCTTCTCCATGTACCTGACCTGCGAGGCGCTCGTCTGCGAGCGGAGCAGTATGCTCTCGTTAATAAAGAAAGTATCCTGCATATCCCGCGCGGGGTGATCCTTGGGCACGTTAAGCGCCTCGAAGTTGTAATAGTCCGTCTCGACTTCGGGTCCGTCCATAACGTCAAACCCCATGGAGACGAAGAAGTCGACCAACCTCTTACGCACGGCGTTGAGCGGATGTAACTTACCGACGGCGGTGTCCTTATCCATAGTTATGTCGATTTTTTCCGAGGCAAGTTTAGCTTCGAGCTCGGCTGCATGCAGAGCCGCGCCGCGCTTCTCGAAAAGCTCCTCGAGTTTGCCGCGAGCATTATTAACCGTCTTACCTATTATGGGGCGTTCCTCGGGCGGTATGTCTCTCATGTTCTTCATGAGATCGCTGATAAGCCCGTTCTTGCCGAGATACTTGACCTTAACGGCGTAAAGCTCACTTTCCGTAGCGGCGGCTTTGATTTCCGCCGTGCATTCGGACGTAAGTTTGTTGATCTGTTCTTTCATTGCTCCTCCGATATAAATAAAAGCCGACCGTAAAAGGACGACTTTGCCGTGTTACCACCTTTTTTCGCGCCGATATTAAGCGCCTCGTTATCGTTATTACGGAACGACCGCAACCGCCTACTGCACTTCAACGGTCAAGCTCGACAGTGAATATCTTTTTGCCGCCCTGCTCTCTCACACCGACCGAAAGCTCTCTGAAAGGGTTTGTGGCAAACTCTTATGCTGCGTCATAGCCTTTGTTATTTTTTGCATTATACCCTATTTTTGCGGATAATGCAAGCGTTTTACGGCAGTAAATCTCCCGTAGGCGTTCCACTGACTGCAAGAAGAGAGTCGGGAACCTTACCGCTTATGACCGATTCGCATATCATAACGTCGCTTCCGTTCTTGATTTTGTAGTTCTTCCCGGGTAAGGTTACGCTCATATCCACCTCAATCCGCATATACAGCCTGTGTAACGTCTGGTTAACCCCGCCCGATAAAAACTCCGAGAAAAAGGCGGCGTCAACTACGCCGAGATTGATAGCCGTGAACTCTATCGACGGACCGATCCCCGAAAGAAAGGATATTCCCGACATCGTTCCGAGGTTAATCGATATCCCCTCCTTCTCGAACTTCTTCATTTCTTCGCGGATACCCGCCGTGACCTTCCGCGCAAAGATATCGGCGTTTATGCTGTTGATTTGCATAAGCGTGATGTTGCCGCCCTCGTCGAAGCGGGTTATAACAAAATCGTCGTATTGCACGTTTTGCAACTCGTTGTCCGTCATATCGTCAATGGCTTTGGACACTTGCGCGCGAACTGTTTCTTCAATGACGGTATTGACGGCGGGAGCGATATTGGCGAGGTAATACCAAATGCAAAATCCCGCAATTATCAATAAGATAACCACGGGTTTTACCCATCTCCACCTGCGCTTCGGCTTGCACTTCGCCACGGTATAAATATATTCCGCAGCGACGGAATAGTTTACTTCGCCTTGGCGTTAAACAGGAGCGTAACGATATAGCTTGCGACGACGGCGGCGCCTATGCCGAATGCCGTCTGTATAAGTCCGCCCGCAAACGCGCCCGGTATGCCGTACTCGGCGGCGTACGAGATCGAGCCCTTGGCAAGCGACGCGCCGAACCCGACAATGGGCACGCTTATTCCCGCGCCGAAAACGTTGTTAAGCGGTTCGTACGCGCCCACCGTTTGAAGGAATATCCCAAAGATGAGGAAGATTACGAGTATACGCGCGGGGGTCAGCTTGGTCTTGACTATGAGTAGTTGCGCACCTGCGCAGAGAATGCCTCCGCCGATAAATGCCATTAAGTAGGATAATAAGAATCCCCACCACGTTTCGGGAAATATCATTTTACGTTCTCCAATATTACTCCGTGACTTATGCACGGTATAGTTTCGCCCTGATAGGAAGTAGTCGGGCTCATAAGCGCGCCTGTCGCAAGCAGCAGTACGCGATTATACTCCCCAGCGTTCATCTTGCCGAGGATAAAGGAATTGAGCACCGAGGCGCTGCAACCCGCACCGCTACCCCCGCAATAACAGTTTTGTTCGCGGCTGAACAGCATTTCGCCGCAGTCGCTGTATTTTTGCCCGAGGCTTAACCCCTGCTCCCCGCTTAAGTCCCGCAAAATCTCCGCGCCTAACCGACCGAGGTCGCCCGTGAATATAGCGTCGAAGTCGCCCACGCAGTAGCCCGTGTCCGAGAATACGGCAAGCAGCGTATCGAGGGCGGCGGGAGCCATAGCCGCGCCCATGTTGTTAAGGTCGTTAATTCCGTAATCAACCACTCTCCCGATCGTTGCATGTGTTATAGCGGGGCCCTCGCCCTCCGCGGCGAGTATGCTGCACCCTGCGGCGGTGGCAGTCCATTGCGAATAGGGCGGCCTCTGACAGCCGTATTCCAGCGGATATCGGTATTGCCTCTCCGCCGTCGCGAAATGCGAGCCCGTCGCGCAGGCCGCTCTCACGATATGCCCGCCGTCAATAAGCGTTGCGCCCAAGGTCAGGCACTCCGTCATCGTCGAGCACGCGCTGTATAGTCCGAGATAGCACACGGGTAATTCCCGCGCGACGTAACTCGAGGAGACGAGCTGGTTTAACAGATCCCCCGCGAGAAGTACGTCTATATCGAATGGAGTAAGCCCCGCCTTCTCGATCGCGCCGACAATAGCCCTACGGAACATAGCCTGCTCTCCTTTTTCGAAGGTCTTTTCGTTGTATTTGGCGTTGGGGATAACGACGTCGAAACGGTCTCCGAGCGGGCCGCTCCCCTCCCGCCGTCCGACGACGCTCATTCCCGAGATTATCCGAGGCTTATTTTTGAATTGCAATGTCTGATTTTTTCCGCTCATAGAGTAATCAACATAATGATGTAGCGAATTATGCCCGCTACCGTCGCCCATACAATGCCGTTTACCACGACGGGTCCGACGACATTAAACATTTTTACCGAAGTACCGAATATTAAGCCCTCGGACTTATACTCCAATGCCGCGCTGGACATTGCGTTGGCAAAGCCCGTTATCGGGAGAAAGGAGCCCGCACCGCCGTGACGCGCTATGACGTCGTAGAAGCCGAAGCCCGTGAACAACACCGCGACGGTGACGAGTATCATGGACGTATACGCGCCGACTAATTCGGTGGAAAGATCGGGAAACGCCAAAGCTATTCCGTCGCCGAGCAGTTCGCTTATAACGCATGTGAGCCCGCCGATCGCGAACGCCTTCAAAAGCGATTTCAGCGTTCCCGACTTGGGAGATATTGCTTCGACATACGACGAATAACGCGCGTTTCGTCTTATTGCGCTTTCACTTTTCCACCCTGCAGCCATCTTTAAGCACTTCCTTTTCTTCTATATTTGCAAACTCTTCCGTTGCGTTTTCCTTTCTGATCACAGTTGTATTATGCGAAAACCGAAAATCATTTATGCGTAGTCGGCTTGCCCCAAAACAAAAAAGAGACCCGATTGTTACGGATCTCCTTTTGATTAGTCGCTATATGCGCGTTACATGGCGGGACCTGTTGCGGATGGCGTGTATACGCGCGCTGCAAGCTCCTGATTGAGCGCGTAAAGCCCCTTTGCGTCATGGCCGAACAGCTCGAATTTCTTAATCTGATCTTCGGCGTTCTTCTCCTCTTCGCCCTGCTCCTTGATAAACCAGTCGAGAAACTGCATAGTCTTGAAGTCCTTCTTCTCGAATGCGAGAGCGTAGATATTGTTAATAAGCGACGTAACGTATTGCTCGTGTTCGAAGCCTGCTTTCAAGGGATCCATTGCCCCGCTGAACGTCTTATCGGGCTTTGCGATCTTGTCGAAAGTGACGCGAACGCCGTTGTCGATGAGGTAGCGACGCATCATCATTGCATGATCCCGCTCTTCCTGTGCCTGAATCTCGTACCAATGCGCGAATCCGGCAAGACCCTCGTCGTCATAGTAGTTGGCGAAATCGAGGTAAAGATACGCGGAGTACAATTCTTTGTTTACTTGCTCGTTAATGAGCTTTGCGATTTCTTTATCGATCATAATAACCTCCTGAATTCGCCTTAATTATAGTATTCTTTTTTTGAAAATGCAATGATTTTAACGCCGTTTGCGCACGAAAAATTACAAATTTACATTGCCCCGTCAAGCCGACTATAAGGCGCGAGGCGAAGTTATGCGGCGGTGCTTTGGACGGTGTTTTTATAAGTGTATATCTGCGCCTCTATCTTAGTCGTTAAATACTCGTCAATGTCGCCGAAGTTTTCTTCGATGAACTTCTTGACCTCGTCGGACATTTGCGACTTTGCGGCGTTAAGCGCCCGCGTCAGCGCCTCTTTTTGCGCCTCTGCCGTCCAGAACTCCGTACCCTTAATCCCCTCGACGTACGTCTGATAAGTCGCCTTAACGACGGAAGCGACTACGTCCGTCACCGCCTCGATAAGTTTTTTCGACTTACCGTCGGCGATTTTGGTGCTTATCAGGGTTTTTACTTTGGCAAGTACCCAGGTCCCTATCGCCGCTACTACCGCGGCTATTATTTCTATTACAAGCGTTTTCCAATCCATGATTATTTCTCCTTCGTTTCGTTTTCATGCGGCTCTTCGGGCAGCGCAACTATTTCATTGTATAGTTTGGTGATTACTCCGTTCCCGCCTAAATCGTGGTATGCTCCATAGGAATCAACCAGTGCCTCTTTTATATCTATCGGGCAGTACCCGAACTCGATACATTCCTTGTGTACCTTTATAATGTCATATCGCAAGAGATTTTTTACGCCGTTTCTCAGGGCTTTTTCGCGCTTAAGCATGCTTTTCCATCTGGCGACGACATACGCGAGAACACCGCCCACGATAAAGGAAACCGCGCTCGATATGACCGCAACTATTACCGTTGACATGTTTCTCCTCCTTTTGCTACAAACCGTGCCCGAAACCAACCGAATGTGTTTGTCAGTATCGGACATCGGCCTATGTATAGGAACAGAACTCACCCATCACCGCTTCCCTAATAGCCGAAATATCTCCATTTACATTATATGTTACCTGCACCCAAAACGCTTGCGTGAGTTTTTTAGATTAAAAATTTGATCCCGAAATCGTCTGTTTAATATAAATATATAAGTTGTCGTTTCAAATAATAAAAAGAAAATCACGAAACACATAATGTCTCGTGATTCTTTTGAGCATTAATAGCTAAACCGAATGCTTATACGATAAAAAAGGAGTATCAATTTTCTGATACAAAGGATGCGTTGGATATCCTTTTTTAGTTTGCCTCAAGCAATAATATTGCCCAGAAAAGTTAGTATCGCTAATAAGTTCTATAATGTCAGATAAACATTTTTGCAAATACGGACGTAGCGTAATCAAATTACCGTACGCAAATAGAATATCAGAATTAGAAAACATAAGTAATAGTTCTTTGATTTTGTTCAAGTTTTCCGCATGCAGTTGTAAATCACAACTCAAGTGTAAATTTATCGGATTTGTTGCACGTTGCGGATAAACATTTATCATATTCCAATTTATGTAACCGTGAGCAATCGCCATCGCCTTTACCTTTCTTAACGTTTGATCAAGATTGTTTGACGAAGCGATACTGGGATTTATACCGACGCAGATTAAAGTCCTATCTGATACAGTTGCATATTCTCCAAGTGTGAAGCGCGCAGTATTGTCTACGTTGTTCTCATATAACCATTTCATTATTCTTAAATTATATCATAGGCATCTTATATTTGTCAAATCACAGCATACTTCACCTAATGCCAAATAAGAGATTTACAATCATAGGCTTTATTCACATTTTGGACAATGAAGTTCCGAAATACTTTCATATTCCTTCATTGTAACTGTTCGGACTTCCCTGCAATTTTTACATTCCAGCTGAATTGCCTTGACAGGATTGAGCCCAATCAAATCGTTTAATTTTATTTTTCCGCCACTCTTTTTATCTTCACCGTTGTCTTGCAAAAATTTCCTCCTATTTTCTTACAACTCAACTTGTCGCAAGTTTACTTCCGACAACCCGATTTGCTGTATCTTTACCCTATAATAACACGCGAATCCTAAAACGATAAATTCGTTTTAGGATTCTTATGGTGGACGGGGGTGGATTCGAACCACCGAAAGCGGAGCTGGCAGATTTACAGTCTGCTCCCTTTGGCCACTCGGGAACCCGTCCATAATTCAATTAGTTAAGTGATGGAAGTTAAACCTACAACATGTAGTGTCACTCTCATTTTCGAAACGACAAACGCGCGTGAAACGCGGTTAAATGGTAGGTCGCTGCGTCACGTACACTATAATACATATTTAATCGGGGCTTGTCAAGCATTTTCATTTTTTTTATGAAAAAGCGGACAAAAAAATTTCCTAATAGCAGATAGAATTTTTGTAAAAATTTCCGTTATGAAAAAATTCGATAATTATAATTGTTCCTGTCCGCAATAAATACATGCCAACCACACAGGGCTAAATTGCGAACAAGAAAATAATTGCTTTAAATTTGTTAGAATTCCGCTACCCTTATTGTGTCGGTATTACTTTGAGGTAATTGTTAAGGAAAACGTAGGTGTTAAGCTCGGCAAGCAATTGGCGGTAATTGGGACAGAACTGCTCGACCGTAGACCAAAAGCGCGGAGAGTGGTCGAGGTGCTTGCGGTGGCACAGTTCGTGGATCATGACGTATTCGCGCAATTCTTTACGCAAGATAATCAGCCGCCAACTCAGCAAAATTCTGCCCCTGTCGTTACAGCACCCCCACCTGGTCGACGCGTCGGAGACGCCGAAAGCGGTATATCGCACGCCAATCCGTTCGGCAATAGCGTCGAGCTCAGGTTTAAGCATTTTCGCTGCGTGGGCACGGTACGCCATTTTAAGCGCGGCGCAAAACAGTTCGCGCGATTCGGTGCAAGAGCGCGGCATTTCTATTGTCTGCTCATGCACGATTATGTGCTTTCCGCCGATAAGTTCAATGGTCGCCTCGCTTCCGTTTAAGTAGAACTTGCTGAAATCGATCAACCCGGGGAGCAAGCTGCGAATATGCTCCGTTTGCTCTCTGACCTTCTTTTCGATCCAACCTCTCTTCTGTTCGAGAAGCTCATGAATTAGCCTGTCGTATTTTCCCCTTTTACCGTCAAGCGGTGCGCACACCGTAACTTTCCCGTTGCTGACCTTGATTGCTATCGTCTTTCTCGCCGAATATACTATATCGTAGTCCATAAGAAAATTATAGTCGAATTTTGCCGCAAAGTCAACCCTCTTCAATATGCGCAATTTTTGTATTATTATTGACATTGGTTTACTATGTGTGATATAATATGCGCGTAATGATGAGCTCCATCCACAGCGACTTAATTCGCGGACATATCGATACGATAATTCTCAGCGTTCTCCACGACGGAGATCGCTACGGTTATGATATTCTCGGCGAAATAGAGAAAAAGAGCGGCGGCGAGTATGCGCTGAAACAGCCCACTCTTTACAGCTGTCTTAAAAGGCTGGAATCACAAGGCTTTATATACAAATATTGGGGTACGGAGACTAACGGAGGTCGCCGCACATATTATTCCTTGACGGAAATGGGCAAAGAGCTCTTCCGCAAGAACAAAGACGACTGGGTCTATTCGCGCGAAGTCATAAATAAACTGATAGATACACCCGACGGCTACATCCCCGCTCCCCCTACCGAGCAAAAGAGAGACCGCATAGCCGAAGCGGAAGTAACCGAAATTCCCGACGGCGAAGAGATAGATCTCGTCGACGAAGAGGAATACGAGGAAGAGCTTGCTCTTCAAGCCGAATCCGAGAAAGAAACAGAGAAAGAGCCCGAAGAAGCGCCCGAAGAAGAGATCGACGAGGAAGTTGCGGCAGTCGATACTTCCGACGTTACTGAAGCCGTTGCCGAACCCGAGGCAATGAACGACGCATATGCCGACGTTATTGCGAGTGCGGAAGCCGAAGCGATGACGCGTAACGACGCGGTCGATACATATTCCGACGCCCTCGTGCAAGGCTATTGCTACGCCGACAAACAATCGGACGAGAGCGTTCCCGACGACGATAGTAATATGTTCAGCTCCTCTCTCTTTGCCGAAGATTACAGCGAAGATTTCGACGAAGAGGACGACGCCTCGGCATATGTCAAGGACGGCAGGGATATCAGCACGGTAGAACCGCCCGCATATACATACACCGACGGAAGCGAGCGCTCGATATTCCGTAGCTACAACGATCCCACTCTTTCGGAGACCGCAGAGCGCGAAATAACCGTCAACAGAGAATATCGGAAAGTCATTCGGGAGCTACTGGACGGTAAGACTAACGAGGAGTACGCCGCAATGCTTGCGAGCGAGGACGAGAGCGCGTATTATGTACCGCCCACTCCCGCGCCTCCCCCGTCTGAACCTGTGCCCTCTCCCGTTGCGCCTGTAACAGCGGAACCGCCCTCTGATTTCAGTTCGCGTTTTGCCGCAAAAGAGGCTAAATATGACGAGTACGCCGAACCTATAAGGAAGGAAAAGGCGGCAAAATATCTCGGAGACGCAGCAAAGCCCGCCGACGGCGAGAAGCGCGATAAAGTTAATTTCGACGAGCTGACTATGGCTGTGCGCAGTATGGGCGACGACGTGCGTATAAGAACGCATAATTCCGAGACTCAGAAGGCGTATAGCAACGTGTATCAATACTACTCCAATAAGCTCGCTCTCTATAAATACGGCATACTGTTTGCGATAATGCTGCTCGAAATATTGATTCCTTACCTGATTATCAAGTTCGGCGCGCATTTGCATATTTGGGGCGAACTTCCCTTCCTAATAGTTTTCGTGGTATTTGCGGCTGTGTTCCCCGTCTACTCGGCAATCGCTTTCTTAAACGACCCGTATAAACGGAAGAGATATAACTATAACATGAAGACCTCTCTGCTATACAGAACGGGTATCATGTTCCTGCTCTTCGTGCTGGTCTACACGGGAAACGTTGTGTTCATGATGGACGTTGCCTTCGACGTATATCACCTGTTTAGTCTGATAACTCCCGCGCTTATGGCAACTAACGTGCCGCTTTCGTCCCTTTTGTTTAAGAGTTTATACGACTCGGGTAAGTTCGCCGTAACCGACTGATTATGCCCGAGTGCGGAGAAATCCGCAAAATCATTTACCGATATATACCAAAATATACCAAAAGAGCCGCTAATTGCGCGGCTCTTTCCTTTACTTATAGCGGTTTTGACGGAAAGAATCGGTTAACAAAATATAACCGTAAAAAAAATCACTTGGCGAGTTATGCACATTTTATCAACAATATTCGGCAAGTTATTACCCACGCGATTTTGCGGGTTTATAACGCCTGTAAACAGCGTTCGAGAGCGATTTTCGTATGCTCGTAAGTGATGCCGCCCTGGACGTAAAGCGAGTACGGAGGGCGCACGGGAGCGTCCGCGCTCAACTCGATTGACGAGCCTTGAACAAAGGTGCCTGCAGCCATAATGACTTGATCCTCATACCCGGGCATGTCCCAAGGGTCGGGACGCGCAAAGCTGTCTATCGGCGACGCCTCTTGCAAGGCGCGGCAAAACCGCAACATCTTCTCTTTGTCGTTGAAGTCGATAACCCTGACAATATCTCCGCAGCGTTCTGCAGCGGACGGAAAGACGGTATAACCCAACCTCTCCAGCACGGCGGCTATCAACAGTCCGCCCTTTCTCGCCTGCGCAACGACGTGCGGAGCGATAAACAGTCCCTGATAAAAGTTCCTGTACGAATGCTCGTAGGAGCCTATTTCCGCGCCGAGCCCGGGTGCCGTGAGGCTTGCCGCCACCTTATCGACCAGCTCCCTCTTTCCCGCGACATATCCGCCTGTGGGAGCGAGAGACCCTCCGGGATTTTTGATGAGAGAGCCGATAATCAGATCCGCGCCCACTTCACTCGGCTCACGCGTCTCGGCAAACTCACCGTAGCAATTATCGACAATAAACGGAGCGTCGGTAAACTTGCGGACGAAGGATATTATATCCGCTATTTCTTCAATCGAAAAGCCCTTCCTTCGCTCATATCCGGGGCTGCGCTGGAAATAGAGTGCCGAGTACGGGCGGGAGCGAAGTTTACTCTCGATAAGCTCGTAATCGAGCTTGCCGCCCGACAGTTCGGCTACGTCAAAAGTTATTCCGAAGTCTTTAAGGGAGCCGTTGCCCTCGCCGAAGATAACGCCTCGAAGCGTGTCATAAGGATACCCTGACAGACATAATACCCTATCATTTGGGCGCAAAATGCCAAATAATGCGCAAGAAATCGTATGTGTACCCGACGCGAAGTGTGCGGAAGTCAATGCCGCTTCCGTGCGAAAAACGGCGGCAAATACTTCGGAGAGTTTATCCCGCCCGTCGTCGCCGTACCCATAACCCGTCGAAGGCGCGAAGTGTCTCGATGAAACGCGACAATCCCTGAATGCGTCGAGAACCTTTTGCTGGTTAGAAAGAGCCGTCTTATCTATTTCGGCGAAGTCTTTTGAGTATTCCCTCTCCGCCTCGGCTATTAATTCGTTGTTCATCGACCCATAAACTCCCTTACCGCCACATCGGCTTTTTTGAAATCTCCGTCCACAATATGCGCCTTATTCCCCCATCTTATACTATTGAAAAACATTTGCTGTTTTTTAATCAGCGCGTGATAACTATCCATCATCATGTCGGCGATTGTCTGCTTATCCGCTCTGTGCTTAAGACCCGTTATTACGTCACGGTAGCCGACGCTGCTGTTCATGCTCTTATAATTCCAATACGCGCGAAGTTTCCTGACTTCCTCAATCAGACCGTGATCGAGCATGTAATATATGCGTTTTTCCGCAAGCTCGTCGATTAAATTTCTGTCATTGTCAAGGAACAATAACAGCGCGTCATAAGGCTCTTCATAGCAGTCCGATTCGTCAGAAAGGTCGAAAGCGCTGCCGTCCAACCACTGCTCGATCTCGCGTTCGAGGCGCGGCGCGTCCTTCTTATTCAATATCGATTCGTCATCGAGGGAGTCCAGCGAGCTTTTCATATAATCTTCAAGGAATACTTCCTGCACCGAGGTCATTCTCTCGCGAATATCGTAATTGGGCGCGCTATCCCCGCAAGAATAATCGTTAAGAAGCGCGTCGATATACAAGCCGGTCCCGCCGACGACTATAGGCAATTTCCCGCGCGAGATAATTTCCTTAATACATTTCCTTGCCATGTCGGCGAAATCGGCGATCGTGATAGTTTGGTTAGGCATAATTATGTCCAACAGGTGGTGCGGGATACCCTGCATTTCCTCTTCCGTAACCTTGCCCGAGCCGATATTCAATTTCTTGTATATCTGCACGGAGTCAGCGCTTATAATCTCGCCGTTATACTTCTTTGCAAGTTTGATCGCATAAGCCGATTTACCGATACATGTCGGTCCGCCGATAGCAATAAATCGCAACTTCGAGTCATCTCTTGGGATATCATATTTTGCGTGCTTTTTCACACGATTCTTTTGAACCATTTTTCCACTTCCGTTTCTTTAAGTTTAACCGCAATAGGTCTGCCGTGCGGACAAAGCAGTTCGATATTTTTCTCTTCAATCGTTTGAAGTAATTTCTTAATTTCGCCATCAGAAAGATCCATTCTGCCCTTAACGGCCGCTTTACACGCGCTCTGCATAAGCTGTTCTTTGAGAAAAGTCTTTTTGCTCAATCTGCAGGTTTTGAGCGCGTCAATCATGGACGAGACGAGATCCCCCAAACCCGCGCCGCTGAGAAGAAGCGGCAGTGCGGACAGAGAATAAGTCTGTCCCGAAAGTCGGTTAAGTGCGAACCCGAGCGAGGTTATCTCGTCGATATTCTCGTCAATCAGGACCGAATCGCGCGGACCGACATCGAATATATATGGAACAAGCAGAGTCTGGACGGTATCCGCGCCCTTTTCCACGCTCTCGGACAGGCTGTCATACAAAATGCGCTCGTGCGCGGCGTGCTGGTCTATTATCAATACTTCGTCGCCCTTTTCAAGCATTAGATAAGTATCGAACATTTTGCCGATATACTTATATTCCGAAAGTCTGAGCTTGGGGGTTGCTTTTTGCCCGCTTACATCCTCGATAACGTCGTGCAAAATTCCGAACTGTCTTTCCTTCGGCGGATCTACCGATATTCTCGGAACGTTTGTCGGCGAAGAAAAGGCGCTGTCATTCAGGACGGAAGATCCCGCAAAGGAAATATCCGGGAATACATCATCAAGCCCGATGGGCGGAGGTTTAAGAATCTCCCCATCTTTATTTGCAACTTCCGACTTCGTTCCACCCGCGGGAGAACTGCCGCCGAAATACGCCTCATGAGAGCTTTCTTCCCGACCGCCGAGCGCAATCTCGCTCGGGGTATGCGCCGACTCTTTCAACGCCTCCGAAATTGCCGATGACAGCATTTTGCGTATTATCCCGAAGTCGACAAACTTAACTTCCATTTTGCTCGGGTGAACATTGATATCCACCATATCGTTCGGTAGGTTAAGGAAGAGGACGTATGCGGGATATTGCCGCTTCATCAGAAAGTTCGAAAAGCAATTGTATATCCAGAAGGAAATATCCGAGTTGACGACATACCTGCCGTTCACTATAAGCGTCTGATATGAGCGATTGTGCTTGGAAAACGTCGGCTTGTTAATATACCCAAATAGTGCTATGTCAGACATAGAACTGCTTATAAATTGCGTTTCTTCGAGGAAATTCATACCGTAGATGGCATAAATCGCCTCCTTAAGCCCTTTTCCGCTCGTCGAGAAAACCTCTTTGCCCCGAGCCGAAAAAGAGAACGATACGTTGTAGTTGGCAATTGCGAGCCGCTGCAATAGCGAGGTTATATCTCCCTCCTCGCTCCTGTCCGACCGCATGAATTTCAGCCTCGCGGGCACGTTGGCGAAGAGTTCATCAACTGTGACGGTTGTGCCGTTAGGCGCACCCTTTTCGGTAAAGCCGATTTCCTTGCCGTTCTCGATAATATATTCCGTACCGAGTTCGTCCTCGGGACGTTTGGTCAGCATAGTGACTTTTGCGACGGAAGCAATACTCGGCAGCGCCTCTCCCCTGAAACCCAATGTGCTTATTGCGTCAAGGTCGGATATCTCCCTGATCTTGCTTGTAGCATGCGGAAGAAATGCGGTTTTTACGTCCTCTGCCGCTATGCCGCAGCCGTTATCGGTCACTCTGATATATCGTCCGCCCTTGTCCACGAAAACGGATATAGCCGTAGCGCCGCTGTCTATGGCGTTTTCGACGAGCTCTTTGGCGACGGAAGCGGGTCTGTCCACGACTTCGCCCGCCGCGATCCTGTTGAATACGGAGCTGTCGAGCACATTTATTCTCATTTATCCACCTCCGCTTTCTCCTTGAGGTCCATAAGTATATCGTAAGCCGCGCGGGGACTTATATCGTCGGGATCGAGCTCGCGCAATATCTTGACTATCTCGTTGGACACATCGGTATTAAACATCGAGACTTGCTGATAAGCCGACGACTGCTGACGGGCAATATTGAGCTTTTCCAGCTGTTTAAGCAGCTCTTTCGCACGCGTGAGTACGGGTGCGGGAAGTCCCGACAGACCCGCAACTTCTATACCGAAGCTGCGGTTTGCGCTGCCACGGAGCATTTTGTGCAGGAACACTATTCCGTCCGACAGCTCTTTAACCGCTATTTTGTAGTTTTTAACGCCGTCGAGTACGCCTTCAAGGTCGGTCAGCTCGTGATAGTGCGTGGAGAACATGACGTTCGCCTTATAATTATTCGCGAGATATTCGATGACAGCCCAAGCTATAGAAAGTCCGTCGTATGTCGCCGTGCCTCTGCCAACCTCGTCGAGCAAAACGAGGCTCTTATCCGTCGCATTGCCGAGAATATACGAGACTTCGCTCATCTCGACCATAAAGGTGCTGCGCCCCGTATGGAGGTCGTCGCTCGCCCCGACACGAGTGAACAGCTTATCCACTATCGATATGCGCGCAGACGACGCTGGAACGAAACAGCCCATGAGGATAACTATTATAGCGACCTGGCGCATATATATGCTCTTCCCCGCCATATTCGGTCCCGTTATAATCATTATGCGGCTATCCCCGCCGTTGAGGAAGGTGTCGTTGGGCACAAACGATATACCGTTCATGCGCTCGACGATAAGGTGCCGTCCCTCTTTGATATCGATAGCCTCGACCAACTCGCCTATCACCGGCTTTGTGTAGTTGTATTTAGCCGCCACTTCCGCATTGGAAGCCAGTACGTCCGCCTGTGCGATCGCGGTCGCGGTGTTGATTACGCGCTCCGACTGCTTCGACAATGCGTCGATAAGCGATTTGTAAAGGTCCTGCTCGAGGGTAAGCGCGCGCTCGTCGGCATGGAGTATTTTATCCTCGACCGTTTTAAGCTCCTCGGTTATGTACCTCTCGGAGTTAACCGTCGTTTGCTTACGCACATAGTAGTAAGGGACTTTATCCACCTGCGATTTGGGGACTTCGATAAAATATCCGAACACGCCGTTATACCCCACGCGAAGGTTTTTAATGCCCGTCTCTTCCTTTTGCTGCGCCTCTATCTGCGCAAGTATGGTTTTGGAGTTGGCGGAGATATCCCTGTAAGAGTCGAGTTCGGCGTTGTAGCCGCTGTTAAATATACCGCCGTCCGACGAGCGCACGGGAGCGTCCTGACTTATCGCGGCAGTCAGCGTAGCCGCTACGTCGGTGAGCGGGTCTATGGAACGTCCCAGCCCTTTAAGTATATCCGAAGTGCATGAGGAGAGCAACTCCTTGATTTTCGGAAGATTGGACAGCGACTTTGCGAGAGACAGACACGACCTCGGTTTTATGTCGCCGTATGACAGCCTCGTCCCCAACCTCTCTATGTCAAAGACGTCCGAAAGGCAATTCCTTAACTCGCCGCGAAGTATGCCGTTATTCACAAGCTCCTCAACGCCGTTAAGCCGAATGTTTATAATCTTCTCGTCGTTGCTCGGCGCAGATAGCCATTTCTTAATAAGTCGCGAGCCCATGCCCGTTTTAGTCATATCGATAGCGGAGGCGACCGAACCGCGCTCCTTACCGTCCGCGCACTTGAGAATTTCCAAAGTCCGCATGGCGTTGCTGTCCAACGTCATCACCTTTTCGTTGTTCTCGGCAGTGCGGATATAGCGAAGGGGTAATTTCTGAGTTTGGCGAACATAGATCAGGAGCGCGCCGCAAGCCTTTTTGCACACGTCGTCCTCAAGAAGTATTTCGGCAGAAGCTTTGCACATCTCTTTGATTATCTTCTCGGCGCTCGCGAGATCAAAGTATGTCGCGTCGAAGAGCTGAAACTCGCAAACTCCGCCGTATTTAACGAGTGAGAGATTTGCACTCTCTTTCTTCATATCCGCATTGCAAATAATCTCCGACGGCGCAATTCGCGCGAGGAGATCGTTAAGCCGAAGGGGAACCTGCGCGTCTATCGTGGCGCGGTTGAACTCGCCCGTGGAGATATCCGCCCAGCATACGCCCGCTTTATTCCCCTCGAGGCAGACGGAAAGAAGGTAGTTATTCTTCCCCGGCGCGAGCATTTCCCCGTCTGTAACAGTTCCGGGCGTAACCACGCGCACTATCTCCCTTTTTGCAAGCCCTTTCTTGGGTATTTCCATCTGCTCGCAAACGGCTACTTTATATCCCCTGTCTATCAGCTTTGCTATGTAAGAGTCGGCAGCATGATATGGTATGCCGCACATGGGAGCGCGCTCGGGAAGTCCGCATTGTTTGCCCGTAAGCACGAGATCCAGCTCCTTACTCGCCGTTACCGCGTCATCGAAAAACAGCTCGTAGAAGTCGCCTAACCTGAAAAATAACAGACACCCCGGGTTCTGATCCTTGATTTCAAGGTATTGGTTTATCATTTGTGAAGCGCCGGGCAGTTTCATACTTTTATCCTCCCGTAAAGTTTGCTGTTCTTTGCCGACGTAACCTCAACGTCAACAAATCGGTTATACAGATCCGCGCCGCCGTCGTCGAATACTATCACTCTGTCGTCCGAAGTTTTGCCCGTCGCGTTTTTGCCCCGACCGTCGCAAAGTACTCTGAACGTCTCGCCGACGCAAACCGAAGCCAGCTCATTTGATATTTCCGACTGAGCGTTAATGAGCCGAGTTATACGCTCCTTTTTAATCGCCTCGGGCACCTGTCCTTCCATAATAGCGGCAGGCGTACCGTTGCGCTTGGAGTATATAAACATAAACAGGTTGTTATACCGAACCCGCCTTACCAAGTCGAGAGTTGCGGCAAAGTCCTCCTCCGTCTCCGTCGGAAAGCCTACAATAATATCGCTTGTAAGACCCGCGTGCGGGATATATTCGCGTATCATGTCGATCTTGCGGAGGTAATCGGCAACGCTGTATTTTCTGTTCATCTTTTTAAGTATTTCGTCGCTACCCGACTGAACGGGCAAATGCACATAATTTGCGAGTTTCTTTTCTCTGCCGATAAGTTTAATAACGTCGCCCGACAGGTCTTTGGGGTGAGAAGTCATGAACTTTATCCAGAAATCGCCGTCGATAGCAGAGAGTTCGGAAAGAAGCGCGTAAAAATCGTTATTGCCGTCGCGGTAGGAATTGACATTCTGACCGAGAAGAGTAATCTCCTTCGCCCCGTTTCTGACAAGCCCCTCAACCTCGCTTTTGACGTCAGCAAGCCTGCGACTGCGCTCCCTGCCCTTGACGTACGGCACAATGCAATACGTGCAGAAATTGTCGCAACCGTACATGATATTTACGAAGCGGTTGACGTTATCCGAGCGGCATGCCTCGTTAATCCCCATCGGGATCTCTTCGTTGACGGAAAGGTCGAGTATAAACTTTTCACCGCTACGGACAGCCTTAACCATCTGCGGCAGAGCGCCGAGACTGTATGTGCCCGTGATTATGTTAATGAAAGGGCAGCGTTTACGGAGCATTTCCGCCGCTTTCTCCTGCTGCGTCATGCACCCGCACACAGCTACAATCAGATTGGGATTCGACTGCTTGAGCTTTTTAATGCGACCGAGATTGCCTATGACCCGCGTCTCCGCCCCCTCTCTCACGCAACAGGTGTTAAGAACGACTATATCCGCGTTTTCGGCGCTGTCTGCCGCGCCTATTCCCTCACGCTCGAACGCCGCATAAAGTTTTTCCGTTTCATGGACGTTCATCTGACAGCCGTATGTTTTTATATAAACCCTTTCCACGAATACAATTATATCAAACGGTGTCGAAATTAGCAAGCAATGACGGGGTTTTCTGCATTTGACTGAGTAATAATTTTATGAAAGATTATACTAACCGTGGTGAAAATTATCCGAAGAGTAATACGCATAACGGCTTTTCTGATATTAGTCGCGATTATAGGCTTCGCGGCGGCTCTCTTTGTCATTACCGACCCGAACGTGCGTATCAAACAATTCGGCGAATTCGACATGGCTCCCCTGTCCCGCCTCACCGAAAAATACGACCTTTACGACGCTGACGGCAACTTCCTTTCCTCTGTAACGAAGAACGGCAATCTGAAAATCGACTTCGATAAAATCGGTGAGGATACAAAAAACGCATTCATATCCATCGAGGACGCGCGTTTCTATGAGCACGGCGCAATAGACATTCGGAGGATCGGAGCTGCTCTCATCAAAGATATAGCAACAGGAAGCGCGAAAGAGGGCGCTTCGACCATTACTCAACAGCTGGTAAAAAACACCTATCTCACTCCCGAAAAGACTTTTTCGCGAAAAGTACGCGAGATTCGTATAGCGAGGGCAATCGAGCAGAGATTAAGCAAGGACGAGATTTTAGGGCTATATCTGAATAGCCTGTATTTCGGCAATAACATATACGGTATAGAAACGGCTTCGAGACGGTTTTTCGGCAAATCCGCTGCCGAAATCGAACTTGACGAGAGCGCCGCGCTCGCCGCCATAATTAACAATCCCGCCAAATTCGACCCGATAAAGCACAGGGAGAACACCGAAAGCAGGAAAAAACTCGTCCTCGAGCGCATGCTCGATCTCGGCCACATAACAAAGGAAGAATACCTCGACGCTTGCAATGAGACAGAGTTTGTAACAACCTACGCTAACGAAAATATTTTTTATGACCATGCCGTCTCTGCCGCCGCTCAAACGTCCGTCCGAACGGCGTATGAGGGGGCAATTCAGGCGCACGTTCTCGGTGCAATGAGTCTCGCCTCGAGGGCGGATCTGACTGCCGCCGCTCTCGTGTTCGACGTCAAAACCGAAGAGATAGTCGCCGCTGCATCGAACACATATAAAAACCTCGTCGGCATGAAGCGACGACCGGGCAGCACCATAAAGCCCATTCTCTGCTACGCTCCCGCACTCGACAGCGGCGTGCTAACTCCCGTAACTCCCCTGCTTGACGAGCCGACCGACTTCGGCAGTTACAAGCCGACCAATTACCTCGGAAAGTATTACGGCTGGGTGTCGGCGACGGAGAGCTTATCCCAATCGCTTAACGTCCCCGCCGTCAAAGTGCTTAACATCAACGGCATCGAAAAGTCCAAAGATGTTGCGCGTAAACTCGGCATTACCTTTTCGGATAACGACAACGGGCTTGCGCTTGCGCTCGGCGGTATGGAATACGGGGTTGACCTGCGCTCTCTCGGCAGGGCGTATTGCAGGATAGCGGGCGGCGGGAAGAATGCGATTAAGGAAGAAAGCGCCTATCTTCTGAATAAAATGCTGACAGAGTGCGCAAAGAGCGGCACGGCAAAAAAGCTGTCCCGTATCCCCAACATAGCGGCAAAAACGGGCACCGTCGGCACGGAAACGGGTAACACCGACGCCTGGTGCATTGGGTACAACAAAAAGTACGTCACCCTCGTGTGGGTTGGCGCTCCGGAAGGTTATCTGCCCGAGGATGTTACGGGCGGGTCGCTCCCTACCGAGATATGCGCCGAAATAATGAAACGCCCCGAACTGAGAAGCGGAGCGTTTGACAGACCCGAAACGGTTATAAGCGTGGACATAGACGCCACAGAGTTGTATAAAAATCACAGAGTTGCCGCCGCAAAATCCGCAACTCTGCCCAAAGACAGAGTGAGAGCGGAATTCAGCATATACAATATGCCCGACAGAAAGGCGGACGAGGACTTATTTTTCGGGGATTACGAAAACTTCCGCGTTGTGAGCGGCTTTGACGATTAGTTCGTCGTAGTTCGGTATCTTCGCCTCGTTGGCTTCGGCGCGTCGGATAGTGGGTTTGGTAACAGGGCTGTCGGGCAGGAAAACCGTGCAGCAGTCCTCGAAAGGTTTGACGGAAGTCTCATATGTCCCTATCCGTTGCGCGATATCTATAATATCGATCTTGTCGAAGCCGATAAGCGGTCTGAACACAGGCGTATGCTTTATAACGGAGTTAGTGACGTTTATGCTCTCCAATGTCTGGCTCGCGACCTGACCGAGGTCCTCCCCGTTAATTATGCAGCCGCACCTGTTTACATCCGCAATCATTTCCGCTATCCGCATCATCGCTCGGCGCACGAGCGTTATCATGTAATTAGACTCGGCGTGAGCGTGTATAGCCTCTTGTATTTCGGTAAAAGGAACTACTATGACTGACATATTACCCGTATAATCTGAGAGTATTTTCGCAAGATCCAGCACTTTTTTGCGCGCTTCGTAACTCGTATAGGGATATGACCAGAAGTGCAATGCTGTGAGTTTCAGCCCGCGTTTAGCCATCATATAAGTTGACACGGGGCTGTCGATACCGCCCGAAAGCAGTGTGAGCCCACGACCCGCGCTGCCCACGGGCATACCCCCTGCGCCCGCAATGCTGTCCGAATAGACGTACGCCGTATTCCTATCCCGCGCGTCTATGTATACTATCGACTTCGGCGTGTGAAGATCCACCTCGAGCGAGCTGTTATATTCGAGCAGTCTACCCCCTATCTCCGCCGAAAGCCCGACGGAAGTATACGGCAACGTCTTATCCGCACGGTTGACCGTCACTCTGAAAGTGCCGCTTTTCGGGCATATGATTTTTGCCGCTTCGTATATATCGTCCACGCTTGCTGTGGTTCTGAAAGCGATACTCAATGAAAATATACCGAAAACCTGCCGTAATTTGCTGACGATTGCCTGCTCGTCGCTCTCGGCGTAATCGCTTACCACATATCTGCCGTAGCAAAAATCCGTTTTGTGGGTGATTCCCGCAAGTTTGCTTATTATGTTGCGCTTAAGTATATTCTCGAAAAACGCCCTGTTCTTCCCCTTGAGATGTATTTCACTGTATCTGATAATAATTACTCTATCCATTAATGACCTTCCTCAATTTTTCGACCGCCTCGGCAATAACCTCTGTCGCGTATTCAACCTCTTCCGTCGTCGTATGCGGCGAAAAACTTATCCTTATACTTCCCTCGGCGTATCGGCGCGGCACTCTCATCGCCTCGAGTACGCGGTTGGACTTGACATGAGTGGAGCAAGCCGAGCCGAGCCCGACGAGTACTCCCTTCTCCTCCGCCATATGCGCGATAACTTCGCCGCGAAGCCCCTCGAAAGAGAGCGAAAGGATATACCCCGAATTGTACTCGCTACCGTTGATTTTAACCCGATCGTCCGTCAACCTTGCCGCCATGTATTGTCTTAACTTCGACGCGTCGAACGCCGCCGCGCTATCTTTATATGCAAGCGCCGCTTTTGCGAAGCCTATAATGCCGCCGACATTCTCGGTACCCGAACGCCTGCCGTTCTGCTGACCGCCCCCGACTATGAATGGGGGCATATTCAGCCCCTTCTTAACGTAAAGCGCGCCGACGCCCTTAAGCCCGCCCACTTTATGCGCGCTTATGCTATACAGATCCACGCCGAGTTTCTTAACATCGGTGGGAATTTTGCAGAACGCCTGAACCCCGTCGGAGTGGAATACGCACCTCGGGCTGCGCTCCTTTGCAACTGCGCAAAGGGACTGAATGTCGTTCACCGTTCCCGTCTCGTTAGAGCAATGTATAATCGAGACAAAGGCGGTATTTTCGTCCATAACGCATTGAAGCGCCTCGGAGGATATGCGCCCGTCGGAAAGCGGCTTAACAAAACGCACGTCCATTCCACGACTTTTGAGTCTCATTGCGCTTTCGTATACAGAAGCGTGTTCGACAGCAGACAGAACGACGTTACCCTTTTTATTGCGTATCCCGCACTCAAACGCCTCGTTATTGCTCTCGGTGGCGCACGAAGTGAAGATAATCTCCTCTCTCGACGCGCCGAGCAAACCCGCTATCGTATCCGTCGCCTCTTCGATATCCTTTTTTATTTCCAGAGACTTGACGTAACCCGCCGAGGGATTATAGTACAATTCGCCGCCGTATTTAACAATACTTTCGAGTGCCGAGACGTCTGCTTTCGTAGTCGCCGCATTATCGAGATAAACAGGTTTTTCAGCAAACATATTCGTCACTCCGTCTGAATTCTTCTACAAAATCGAGATAGCGATCTTCCATAATCGCTTCGCGTATTCTCGACATGAGTTTCGCAAGATAGGTTATGTTATGCAAAGACAGCATTCTCCCTCCCAATATTTCGTCCGATTGTATGAGATGGCGCAAGTACGCCTTGGAGAAGTGCCGACAGCAATAGCAGTCGCAATTGTCGTCCAACGGCGAGAAATCTTCGCGGTATTTTAAGTTCCTGATGTTGACCTTTCCGTGAGAGGTAAATGCCGTGCCGTTACGAGCCGTCCTTGTGGGAAGGACGCAATCAAACATATCCACTCCCCGAAGCACGCCCTCGACAAGACAGTCGGGACTGCCGACGCCCATGAGGTAATGCGGCATGTTGTCTGGAAGATTGGGACGTAAAACGTCGAGAACATGGTACATAGTGTCCTTATCCTCGCCGACAGACAGCCCTCCGATCGCTATTCCGCACTTCGCATAATCTTTGGTCAGCTCCAGCGATTTAAGCCGAAGGTCATCATAAACGTTGCCCTGCACTATCGGGAAGAGCATCTGATTTTCGCTTTTGTGGTGAGCGTAGCAGCGTTTAAGCCATTCCGCGGTAATATTCAAAGCGTCCTCCGCGTCCGCTCTCGATACTCCCGCTTCGGTGCATACGTCAAACGCCATGATAATATCCGCGCCGAGAGCATTCTCGATATCTATAACGCTCTCGGGAGTAAATTGCATGAGCGCACCGTCTATGTGCGAATTGAAACTTACACCGTCGCGGGTGATTTTCCGAAGTTTAGCGAGCGAAAATACCTGAAACCCGCCGCTGTCCGTGAGTATCGGCTTATCCCAGCCCATAAATTTGTGCAGTCCGCCCGCGTTCTTAATGAGTTCCTCCCCCGGGCGAAGATGGAGATGGTACGTATTAGAAAGGATAATCTCCGCTCCCGACTTTTCTATCTCCTCCGGCGACAGCGATTTAACGGTAGCGCGGGTGCCGACAGGCATAAAAACGGGCGTGAAAATCTTGCCGTGAGGCGTTGTTAGCTCTCCGACTCTTGCTCCGCTCTGCGCGCACGTATGAATGACTTTATAAGAAAATTGCATGATATTTTATCGAACTATTTAATCAGCATCGCGTCGCCGAAACTGAAAAACCTGTACTTCCTCTCTACCGCCTCTTTATATATCTCCAGCGTTTCTTCTCTGCCGCAGAAAGCGGATACCAACATAATGAGCGTAGACTCGGGCAGATGGAAATTGGTTACGAGCGCCTGTGCGGCTTTGAACTTATACGGCGGATAGATAAATATACTCGTTTCGCCACTCGATTCTTCGAACATACCGTTCTTTTTAACTGCACTTTCAAGCACTCTGACAGACGTAGTACCCACGCAAACTATGCGTTTTTTTGCTTTTTTTGCATTGTTAAGTCTTTCCGCGGACTCTTTCGTGATCCGCCAATACTCGCTGTGCATTTTGTGCGCTTCGATATTCTCTTCCTTGACTGGACGGAAAGTTCCAAGCCCGACATGCAGAAGTACCTCGACTATCTCCACCCCTTTCGCCTTCAGCTTCTCGAGAAGTGCGGGGGTAAAATGCAACCCAGCCGTAGGAGCGGCGCAGGATCCGTCATACTTCGCATACACCGTCTGATAGCGCGAGCCGTCGTTTAGCTTCTCGTGAATATACGGAGGGAGCGGAGTTTGACCGACCTCGGAAAGAAGATCCTCGAATACGCCGTCATATGAGAATCGAATTGTTCTCTCGCCCATTTCTCCGCCTTCCGTGACCGTACAGGACAGCTTGTCGCCGAAAGCAAACCGAGCGCCGGCGGACGCCTTTTTTGCGGGCTTGCACAGCGCCTTCCAATCGGTCAGGTTAAGCCTCTTATGCAAAAGAAACTCCACCCTCGCGCCTGTTTCCGAAGTGCCGTATGTGCGCGCGGGAATGACCTTGGTGTTATTTACGACGAGAACGTCGTTATCCGAGAGATAATCGACGATATCATAGAAATGCTTATGCTCGATCGTTTTCGTCGCCCTGTCATAGACGAGAAGCAACGACGCGTCGCGCGGCTCTATCGGAGTCTGCGCAATAAGCGATTCGGGCAAATCATAGTAAAAGTCCGATGTTTTCACTGTTAATCCTGCTTTGGCGGAGTAAGTCCGAGATGTATATACGCTTTAGGCATTGCTATTCTGCCCCTCGGCGTCCTGGATACAAAACCGAGTTGTATCAGATAAGGCTCTATAACGTCTTCGATAGTCCCCGCGTCCTCGTTGGTAGCGGCGGCAAGCGTGTCAATACCGACGGGTCTGCCGCAAAACTTGACGGTGAGCGCCTCGAGTACGGCGCGGTCGTTATCGTCGAGACCGAGCGAGTCAACGCCTATGCACGAGAGCGCTTTATCCGTAATATCCTTTGTTATGCGACCGTCGCCCATGATCTGCGCAAAGTCGCGCACGCGTTTGACCAGCCTGTTGGCAAGCCGCGGCGTGCCTCTCGAACGCATTGCAAGTTCGTGCGCGGCGTCGTCGTCTATCTCCACATTAAGAATGCCCGCCGACCGTCTTATTATTCTCTCGAGATCCTCGAAAGTATACGGTTCGAGACGGCATATTACGCCGAAACGGTCGCGCATGGGACCTGTAAGCATGCCCGTTCTCGTCGTAGCGCCGACGAGCGTGAACTTATTCAGCGGGAGCTTAATCGTCCGCGCCCCGGGACCTTTACCCTGCACGATATCGAGGGTAAAGTCCTCCATTGCCGAATAGAGCGCCTCTTCGACCGTCTTGTTCACTCGGTGAATTTCGTCGATGAAAAGTACGTCGCCCGGTTCAATACCCGTCAAAATTGATACTATGTCTAACATAGAACTGAGCGCAGGACCGCTGATTACCTTAATATCCGCATCCATCTCGTTGGCGATGATATGCGCAATCGTGGTTTTACCAAGCCCCGGAGGTCCGTACAGCAAAACGTGATCCAATGTCTCGCCACGCTGCTTTGCCGCGTTAATGAACACCTCGAGGTTGCTCTTGACTTTGCTCTGCCCTATGTAATCGGTAAAGGTTTTAGGGCGCAGAGTCAAATCAAGCTCGCTGTCGAGCTGAATTTTGGTACTTGTTATAAATCTCTCTCCGTCCATACTCACCTGCCTATCGCCTTATGCACGATCATATTGACCGACATACCTTCGCTGTATACTTCGGAAACCGCCTTGACCGCGGCCTCCTTTTTGTACCCGAGCGCAACGAGAACCATTGCCGCCTCTTCGGCGTCGCCCGTCAGCGTCGTTTCTACTTGCGGCGCGACCTCTCCGTCATAGTCTTTGCTCAATTTGTCTTTAAGCTCGGTAACGATACGCTCCGCCGTCTTTTTGCCCACGCCTTTTATAGAGCCGAGCGCCGCCGAATTGCCCGATACGATATTTACCACGAGATCCCGCAATTTCATTCCGCCGAGAATGGTAAGCGCGAGCTTGGGACCTATTCCGCTTACTGATTTAAGGTTGATAAACAACGCTTTTTCGGCTTTATCTGCAAACCCGAAAAGGCTCATTTCGTCCTCTCTGACGTTAAGATAAGTCTGCAAGGTTTTAGTCTCGCCGACGCGGCACGTTTCGAGCGTCGTCATGGAAACGAACAGCTCGTAACCCACACCGCCGACGTCAAGCACGACGGAGTTGCCCGACACTTCGGCAACGGTGCCCCTGATATAAGCGTACATTATTTTACCTCCCTCTTTGTCGAGCCCGACATATTTGCGTGACATATAGCCGCAGCAAGCGCGTCCGCCGCATCGTCGGGCCGAGGAACGACGGCAAGGCGGAGTACCATTTTAACCATATATTCCACCTGCTGTTTAGTCGCTCTGCCGTTTCCCGTCAAAGCCTGTTTGATTTGCAGTGGCGTATATTCGTAGAGCTGACCACACGACTTTATCGCGTTAAGGATCATAACCCCCCTCGCGTGTGCGACCTTAATACCCGTCGTTATGTTGGTATTGAAGAACAGCTCTTCGATAGAGACGCAGTCGGGACCGTACTTTTTCATAACGGACGTCATTGCGTCGTCTATCATTGCAAGCCTTACCGCGATAGTCTCGCTTGGCGGAGTTTGGATAACGCCGTAGTCAACAGCGGACAGTCCCATTTCGGTTTTGTCTATTACGCCGAAGCCTATCGTCGCGTATCCCGGATCAAGCCCCAAAATTCTCAATCTTATGCTCCAAACAGTTGATTATTTTGCTTAAAACTGTTATATTAAATATATCCGAAAACAATATAAAAGTCAAGTAATTGACTGTAAGGAGTAACCATGAAAGAAAAGATCATACTTGCGTATTCGGGCGGTCTCGATACGACTGCCATCATTCCTTGGCTCAAAGAGAATTTCGACTATGACGTCGTCTGCGTTTGCGTAGATTGCGGACAGGCTGAAGAGCTTGACGGGCTAGAGCAACGCGCACTCTCCACGGGCGCGTGCAAACTGTACATAGAAAACGTCATAGACGAATTCTGCGACGATTATATCATGCCCTGCGTCAAAGCGGGTGCGGTATATGAGAATAAATATCTTCTCGGCACCTCGATGGCGCGTCCGCTCATTGCCAAGCGCCTCGTCGAAATAGCCCGCAAAGAGGGCGCTACCGCAATCTGCCACGGCGCTACGGGCAAGGGCAATGACCAGATCCGTTTCGAGCTCGGTATAAAAGCTCTCGCTCCCGACCTTAAAATCATCGCTGCCTGGAGAAGCGACAAGTGGACGATGTCGTCCCGTCAGGAAGAGATCGAGTATTGCCGTGCGCACGGTATTAACCTTCCCTTCTCGGCAGATACTTCATACAGCCGCGACCGTAACATATGGCATATCAGCCACGAAGGTCTTGAACTCGAAGATCCCGCCAACGCTCCCAACTATGACCACCTTCTCGTTCTCGGCACAACCCCCGAAAAGGCTCCCGATAAAGAGACGGAAATCACGCTTACCTTCGAAAAAGGCGTGCCTAAAACGCTCAACGGCAAAAAGATGAAGGTCAGCGAAATCATTACCGAGCTTAATAAACTCGGCGGCGCAAACGGTATAGGAATTGTCGATATCGTCGAAAACCGCGTTGTCGGAATGAAGTCGCGCGGAGTATACGAGACCCCCGGCGGCACGATACTTATGGCGGCTCACGAACAGCTCGAAGAACTCATCCTCGACAAAGAGACGCTCGAGATGAAGAAGGATATGGGCAACAAATTTGCAACAATCGTATACGAGGGCAAGTGGTTTACCCCTCTTCGCGAGGCAATAAGCGCCTTTGTCGACGTTACGCAGGAATACGTTACGGGCGAAGTCAAGCTCAAGCTCTATAAGGGCAATATCATCAAAGCGGGCACTACTTCCCCCTACTCTCTCTATAACGAGTCGCTTGCAAGTTTCACCACCGGCGAGCTTTACGATCACCATGACGCGGAGGGATTCATCACTCTGTTCGGGCTGTCCTCTAAAGTACGCGCAATGAAAATGCAGTCTCTCGAGAAGCAGAAGGAATGCAAAAAATCCACCTGCTGCAAGAAAAAATGAGGATAGAAAATAAATGAAACTTTGGTCGGGAAGGTTCGAAGGCGAAACCGATAAGGCTGCTGACAGCTTTAACAGCTCCCTCGATTTCGACAAGCGGCTCTATCGCTACGACATAATGGGCAGTAAGGCTCACTGCACTATGCTTGGCAAGTGCGGCATTATTCCTTCTGCCGAGTCGGACATAATAGTCAAGGGGCTCGACGGCATTCTTGCGGATATAGAAAGCGGAATGACGGTTATTAACGACGCCGAGGACATACATTCCTTCGTCGAAAACGAGCTGGTCGCACGCATAGGCGCGGTCGGAAAAAAGCTGCACACGGGCAGGTCCCGTAACGATCAGGTCGCCCTCGATATAAGGCTCTTCCTCCGCGACGCCGCAAAGGATATTATCACGCTGATAAAGGCGCTGATAAAACGGCTGGTCGGGATATCGGAGAAAAATCTCGATACCGTTATGCCCGCGTTCACGCACTTGCAGAAAGCGCAGCCTACCACCCTTGCGCACCATTTCATGGCGTATGCGGAGATGTTTGCCCGCGATATTTCCCGCTTTAAGAGCGCGCTCGAACGCATTGACGTAATGCCGCTCGGAAGCGGAGCTTGCACCTCCACGGCTTACCCTATCGACCGCAAAATGGTTGCCGAACTTCTCGGCTTCCCCGCCATTACCGCCAACTCCATGGACGCCGTCAGTGATCGCGACTTCGTAATAGACTTCATAAGCGCCGCTTCTGTCGCTATGATGCACCTGTCACGCTTCTCCGAAGAAATAATCATCTGGTCATCGGACGAATATAAGTACGTCGAGCTGAGCGATAAATTCTCGACGGGCTCGAGCATTATGCCGCAAAAGAAAAACCCCGACATGAACGAACTGCTCCGCGGCAAAACGGGTCGCGTATACGGGGATCTCATGAGCATATTGACGGTTATGAAGGGTATTCCCCTCGCCTACGACAAGGATTTGCAAGAGGATAAGGAGTGCGTTTTCGACGCCTACGACACGCTTAAAGCCTGCCTTAACGTCTTTACGGCGCTTCTCGGCGACATGAAGATCAACAAGCAAAGACTGCGCGAATGCACCGACGGCGGCTTTACGAGCGCAACGGAGTGCGCGGATTACCTCGCGAATAAGGGCGTGCCTTTCCGCGACGCGCACTCGATAATAGGTCAGCTCGTTGTATACTGTATCAAGAACGGCAAGACGCTTCAAACGCTTACTCTCGAAGAGTATAATAAATTCGGCGACTTCCTCGAAGATATCTTCGACGTCATAAAGCCCGAAAACGCCATTGCCCGCCGCACCGCACCCGGCTCCCCTTCCGCAAAAGCCATGAAGGACGAGATCGACAAGATGAAAAAATTCCTTACCAAAGCCTGATGCGGCAAACAACATTAAACGATAACACAAACAGTCCCAAGCAACCGCCTCGGGACTGTTTTGTTAGTTATTTTAATTGTGGTTTGTTAAGCGTTTAACCGAGTTCTTAATTATTTTGTTATTTCTATTTTCTTTTTGCTATCTCTCTTTTTGTCGCGGATAAACATAACGCCTATGACGGCGGCGATTATGAGCACAAAAATTCCTATCGACACGGGTATTCCCCAGCTGTCAAGCGCGTCTATGACGGGCTGACCGAGGAAGGTTATCAACGCTATCATTACGGGACGAGTAAGCGCGATAATTATTGCGAAAACCCACACTTTCATAGTGCTCAGCCCCGCGACCATACACAGTACATCGTCGGGAAAACAGGGCAATACCATCATGAGTATGAAGAAGAGATATCCCTTCTTTTCGAGTAAGCGCGCATATTTCTCCGTCTTTTCCGCGCCGACCAGCCAGGCGACGACTTTTTTACCGAAAAACCTGCCGAGATAGAAACATACAAAGGAGCCTAACAGCGTGCAACCGACGGTGACGAAGAACACCGACCATGGTCTGTTGCCGAAAACAAGCACCGCAGCAAGGTTGGTCAGCGTAGACGGAATGGGCAGTACTACCACCTGCAAAAACACTATCGCGCCATAGACCACAAGTCCCCAGGCGCCGAAGGACGCCATCCACTCGCGTATGGCGTCAAGGCTGTGGAACTTTTCCCACAGCCCGAAGGCGTTGAAGATCGTGGCGCACACCGCTATCACCGTAGCGCATACCGCGACAATCAATATTATCTTTCTCACGAAAGAAAAAGTTTTATTGTGTTTCGCCATATTAAAGTTTGGTAATTTCCTGTCTCGCCAGCTCGTCGCAGCGATTGTTCATTTCGTCGTCCGCATGCCCCTTAACCTTTCGAAAGCGCACATTATGTTGGCGCGTAAGGGCGATAAGCTCATGCCACATCTCGGCGTTCTTGACGTTCTTCCAGCCACGCTTATCCCAGCCGCCTATCCAATCCTCGGTAAAGGCATTGACGACATAGGCGGAGTCGCTGAAAACTTCCACTTCGCACTGCTCTTTAAGCGCGGAAAGCCCTTCTATGACCGCTTTAAGCTCCATTTGGTTGTTGGTCGTATAATTTTCGCCGCCGCTCAATTCGCGTTTGTGAGGGCCGTATATAAGCACACACGCCCATCCCCCTTTTCCGGGATTGCCGCTGCATGCTCCGTCTGTGTATAACAGTACCTTTTTCATTTCTTTCCGAGTTCGACGCTACGCGCTATAGCCGCGTCGATAGCGGAGATGACCGTCTCGTCGAATTTGCCTTCGTCGAGTTTATATATTCCCTCGATCGTCGTTCCGCCCTTGCTGCACACATTATTGATAGTAGTCTGCATTTCGTCCATACTATTTGCCGATTTAAGCACATCCATGCACGCCGCGACGCAATAGAGCACAAGCTCCTTGGACTGTTCAAAGCTCAACCCATGTTTAACTCCGCACTCCGTCATCGCTTTTGCGTATCTGAAGGTGTATGCGGGAGAGGAACCCGTAAGCCCCGTTATTACGTCGAAGAAACTCTCGTCGAGCTTTGCGGCAAGACCGAAGGAACCGAGGAACACCGCGACGGTTCTTTCTTCCTCATCGTTAAGCCCGACGCAGCAATAGGCATTGACCGCCTTCTTTACACGGGCGCAAAGATTGGGCATGACCCTGACTATCTTCGTCGCACCCGCGCACATTCCCGATATCGCGGCTATATCCTTACCCGCCATGATGGAGATAACGATTTTACCGCCGAAGTCGAGACCGCGAAGCGCCTCTTCCGCCGATTGCGGTTTGACGGACAAAAACACGTAGTCAGACTTTGCAACGACCTCCGCGTTGGACCCGAGCATAGTCGCAACGCCGTTTCCCGCGCTGCAGTTTATATCGCTCGCATATATCCCGTCAATCAGGTCGTTCCCGACGAGAGAATCGGCAATCGCTTTTGCCATATTGCCGTAACCTATAAAACCTACCTTGCATTTGTTCATAATAAACTCCAAAACATTTGACAAATCACTGTCGGATATAATATAATACTCGCGGCATAGGGGATTAGTCTAGTGGTATGACAAGGGTCTCCAAAACCTTTGGTGGGAGTTCGATTCTCTCATCCCCTGCCATGAGCGCCGCGTCCGAACAATCGGGCGCGGTTTTTTTCACGCCAATCCCCGTTCAAGCGATGTTATTATGTCACATTTTGCGCATATTGTCAAGAGTGTTGCGGCACACGCCGACATGATTCGGAATTTTAGCCGTCCGAAGTCGCCCCAAAAAAGAAATGCAATAACATTGGCAGATAAATGCAATTGCGCGGGCGGCGGGTATGTGTTATAATAAATCGATAAGCGGTGATTTGAGGAATTTGATTATGAGAAAGACGGTAAACTTTAACAAGGATTGGATATTTATCCTCGGAAACGACGACGCCGAAAAAGCGTTTGCCGACGAATGTCGGAATTTCACGGGCGAGCATGTGGATCTGCCGCACACCTGGAACGGAAAGGACGGGCAGGACGGCGGAAACGACTATGTTCGTTGCGTAAGCAGTTACGCCAAAAAGTTCCCCGCTCCCCCGCTCGAGCGCGGCGGCAAGGCGTATTTACAATTCAAAGGCGTAAACTCAACGGCTCATATATATCTTAACGGCAAAAAATTGTTCACCCACGACGGTGGGTATTCCAAATTCCGCGTAGACATAACCGACGCGCTCAAAAAGGAAAACCTGCTCGTGGTGTTGGCAGATAACCGCAAAAACGATACGGTATATCCGCAGACCGCCGACTTCACTTTCTACGGCGGTATATATCGCGACGTGGACCTTATTACCCTCTCCCCCTCGCATTTCGACATGGATCATCTCGGCTCGCCGGGAATCAAAATAACGCCCGAAATCAAGGACGGCAAGGGCATTGTATGCGTCAAATCGTATGTCGTCGGCGGGGGCGAAGTACATGTTACCGTGCTTGACGGCAGCGGAAAGGTCGTCGCAACCGAAATCGGCGAGGACGTTGCAATCGAAGTTCCCTCTCCCCACCTCTGGAACGGCGTCAAAGATCCCTATCTCTATACAGTCAAAGCCGAGCTTATGGCGCTCGGAGAATATAATTCACTGGTATATGTGGCGGAGTACGCCGAAGTCGCGGACGAAGTCAGCGCACAGTTCGGTTTCCGCTCCTTCTATGTGGATCCCGAAAAAGGTTTCTTCCTTAACGGTCGGTCATACCCCCTTCGCGGCGTATGCAGACACCAGGACAGGCCGTTGATAGGCAACGCTATTATCGCGAGCATGCACGAAGAGGATATCGCGCTCATCAAGGAAATAGGCGCAAACACCGTCAGGCTTTCGCACTATCAGCACGACGATTACTTCTATGAGCTTTGCGACCGCGCAGGTCTTGTAGTGTGGGCGGAAATCCCCTACATCTCCAAGCACATGGACAATGCGGACGACAACGCCGTAAGCCAGATGCGCGAGCTTATCGCACAGCAGTACAACCACCCCTGCATTGTATGTTGGTGCATATCCAACGAAATAACCATGCACGGCGCGGGAGCCGACCGTCTCGAGTGTCACAAGAAGATCAACGCTATGTGCCATAAGCTCGACGACACCCGACTTACCGTCCTCGCCTGCTACATGATTAAGCGGGTGCGGAACAAACTTAACTATGTAACCGATCTCGTGTCGTACAACCTCTATCACGGCTGGTATCTGCCCTTCTTCTCCCTTGCGGGAAGAAAGCTCGACCGTTTCCACCGCGCGCACAAGACCGTTCCGTTGGGGCTTTCCGAGTACGGAGCGGAGGCAATGACGGGGCTTCACGCCGAAAAACCCAAGCGCGGCGATAATACCGAGGAATATCAGTGTATATTCCACGAGAAATACCTCGACATAATCGAGCAACGCCCCTATCTTTGGGCTACGCACGTCTGGAACATGTTCGACTTTGCCGCCGACGCACGCAACCAGGGCGGCGAACCGGGAATGAACCACAAGGGTCTCATCACCTTCGACAGAAAGATCCGCAAGGACGCGTTCTACCTCTATAAGGCGTATTGGTCGGACGAGCCGTTTATCCACATATGCGGGAAACGTTTCGTTAATCGTTGCGGTAAGACAACGCATGTTACCGTCTATACCAATGCGGGCGGTGCGGAATTGTATAATAACGGCGAGCTTATAGGCAAGCAATCGGGCAAGGTGTGCAAATTCATTGTGCCGCTGTCCGATAAAAACTCGCTTACCGCCAAGTGCGGCGAGATTGCGGACAACGCGGAGATTATACGCGTCGATTCGCCCGACCCGTCGTATAAGTTGCGAAAGAAGGGCAATAACAAGAGCTGGGAAAAACAATAAAATTCGGATATATAAAAGCAAAACAGCGGATGTGGCGTTCCGCTGTTTTGCTTTGCGGCATAAGCCGCCAAGGGAGAAAAAATTATCTTTGAACGCGACCGCTTCCGTCCCCGAGCGCAAGCGCATTAACTTCCGCAACGGAAACCATGTTATAGTCGCCCTCAATGCTATGTTTGAGGCAGCTTGCCGCGACGGCAAACTCAATGGCGCTCTTCGCGTCATAACCGTTCATAAGCGAGTATATCAGCCCGCCGCCGAAGCTGTCTCCGCCGCCCACTCTGTCCACGATATGCACCGCATACTCCTTGGAGAAATGGCAGTCATTGCCGTCATAGAGCATGCCCGCCCACTTGTTATCGCTCGCCGATACGGATGTACGGAGGGTAATAGCGACGTATTTGAAGCCGAATTTATCGGCGAGTTGTTTAGCCACCGAACGATAGCCCTCTCTGTCCAGCGCACCCGTCTTGACGTCGGTACTGCCCGCCTGTATGCCGAACACGTCGTATGCGTCCTCTTCGTTGGATATGCAAACGTCCACATACGGCATTAACTCGGTCATAACCTGACGCGCCTTGTCCCTCGACCACAATTTCTTGCGGTAGTTAAGGTCGCAGGATACGGTAACGCCCCTTTCTTTGGCGGTTTTAAGCGCAATCTTAAGCGTCTCGACCAAGTTATCCCCGAGCGCGGGAGTTATTCCAGTGAAGTGGAACCAGGTCGCTCCGTCCAATATTTTGTCCCAATCGTACTCGGTCGGATCGGAGAGCGCGAACGCCGAGTTAGCCCTGTCGTATATGACCTTGCTCGGGCGTTGGCTCGCTCCCTTTTCGAGGAAGTAAATACCTATTCTGTCCCCTCCTCGAATGATACTATTTGTCCCGACGCCGAACCTGCGGAGGGAATTAACCGCCGCCTGTCCTATCTCGTTCTTGGGCAGTTTGCTGACAAAGTCCGCGTTTATGCCGAAATTGGCGAGAGACACCGCGACGTTGGCCTCGCCGCCGCCGTATGTAGCGCCCAATTTATCCGCCTGAACGAACCTGTAATATCCTTCGGGCGCAAGTCTTAACATCAATTCACCGAATGTTACCGCTTTCATTGTATTCTCCTCATGCGCGGCTTACGAGAGCGACGGCGCGTTTTGTCTTTTCTTCTATCTCGCTCGGCGTACCTTTCATCATCCAGCTTCCGCCGCAAGCGAAGATTTTCTCATAGGCGAGATATTCGAGGACGTTACCCTCGTTTATGCCACCCGTCGGCATAAAGCGCACGGACGGGAATGCGGCACAGAGAGCCTTAATCGTTTTCAGCCCGCCGAAGTCCGACGCGGGGAAAAACTTAAGCTCTGTAAGCCCGAGAGAAATCGCCTTGATAATTTCCGTGGGGGTAACTACGCCGGGGAAGTACGGAACTCCCCTCTCCTTGCAGACAGCGGCAACGTCCTCCGCCAGACCGGGAGAGACGATGAACGCGGCTCCGCAATCGATGGCGGAAGCGCACTGCTCGGCGTTAATTACCGTTCCCGCGCCAATCAGCATGTCGGGAAACTCTCGCACGCCGAGGCGGATAACGTCCGGTGCGCAAGCCGTTCTGAACGTTATCTCCGCGATTGGTAAACCGCCGCGTACCAGAGCAGACAGAGTGGGTTGCGCGTTTTCCGTCTTGTCAATGACAACGACGGGTACTAACTTATGCTGTTTGATAATTTCCGATACTTCCATTTTTCTTTCCTGCTTATATTCCGAGTTGGGTCTTTATGTTATTGTAACAAATGTTGCGGACGAGCGTTTCGGCGGCTTCGCGGGAATACTCCCCTCTCTCCACCATGCCGCCCACATAGTCGCAAAGTATGCGGCGGAAGAAGTCGAACCGCGCGTATGACGTGAATGAGCGCGAGTCTGTGAGCATACCGAGATTGGTACCGAGGCAAGCGTACTCGGCTATCTTGGAGAGGTTGTCGCGTATGCCGCAAACGGTGTCGTTAAACCACCAGGCAGCGCCCATACGCACCCGCCTGAATGCGCCGCTTATCGCCGCAAGCATGGCGACGTCGTTTGGGTTAAGCGAATAGAGTACGATATCGGGGCGTTCAGCCTCACCGAGAGCGGATAAAAAGGCTATCAGGGACTTCTCGCACACCCCGTCGGTCGGGACGTCACAGCCCATATCTACGCCCTTCTCGGCGTAAATTTCGGGGTTTACATTACGCGTCACGGCAAAGTGCAATTGCATGAGCATTCCGCGCTTCTTATACTCCTTCGAGAGCCATACGAGAAGAAAGCCGAGCAGTTCCTCTTTTTCGCTGTCGCTTAACTCCCTTCTGTGTGCAAAGAGAAATTCCGCTCTCTTTTTGTCCGCATAGCGCGGAGGGAAATCGGAGAAGCTCTGATCGGCTATTTTGCAGCCGTGACTGACGAAATAGTCGAGGCGGTTGGTTATTGCGCCGAGATAATCGTCAAGGTCGTCTGTCTTACACCCCGCCGCTTCGGCAAGTCGGCTCACATAGGAGTCCTCGCATTTAAGCACGTTATCCGCTCTGAAAGTCGGCGCGACCAAAACGCTGCCGTGCCGTCCGTGCGCGGAAAGATCGCTCGTCGGGTCATCGGTCGTAGCGATATATTCCACGCCGAACTTTTCCAAAAGCGCGCCCACCGTCATGCCCGAAAGCACAGCGTTGGCTTTGTCGTATATTTCGTCGGCATTATCGGCAGAGAGCGATTCGTTTATCCCGAACACGATTTTTAGTTCGAGGTGCGTCCAATAATACAGCGGATTTCCTGCCAGCATGGGCAAGGTCGCCGCGTAGGCTCTGAACTTATCCCGCCAATCCGCGTCGCCGGTAATCAGGTTTTCGTCAACGCCGCACATGCGCATTACGCGCCACTTGTAATGGTCGCGGGCAAGCCACAGCTCCCCGATGTTATCCGTTTTGCGGTTCTCGGCAATGGCGTATTGGTCGAGGTGCGAATGATAATCGATGATCGACAAAGCGCGGACGGACTTATACAGTTCCTTTCCGCAAGCGTTGTTCAGCAGTAAGTTGTCATCGAAAAATGCGTTCATATTACCTCTTCTTCCTCTTTATACGCCCGAATAAGCGGAGAAACCGCCGTCAACGGGAACTACTATACCCGTCACAAACCCGCTCGACTTCGAGTCGGCAAGCCAGAGAAGAGTGCCTATCAGGTCGGATGTTTCGCCGAACCTGCCCATCGGCGTGTGCGCGAGTATCTTTGCGGTGCGCGCGCTCGGCGTACCGTCCTCGTTAAAGAGCAATTTTGCGTTCTGCTTGGTGGAGAAAAATCCGGGCGCAATGGCGTTCGCGCGTATTCCGCTCTTGGCAAAATGCACGGCGAGCCACTGAGTGAAGTTGGAAACGCCCGCTTTTGCCGCGGAGTATGCGGGGATTTTAGTCAAGGGACGGAAGGCGTTCATGGACGAGATATTGATAATATTCCCTCGTCCCGCCTCTGCCATGTCCTTCGCAAATACCTGCGTTGTGAGCACTGCGGACAAAATATTGAGGTCGAACACGAACTTGAACCCCATCTCGTCAAGGTCAAAGAAGGACTTTGCCTCGGCGGTAGCTTCGGTAGCCGTCTCGTTATCCGTGGTGCACTTGGGGCTGTTCCCGCCAGCGCCGTTGATTATCTGCGTAACCTTACCGAACTTCGCCTCGATTACCCTCTTTGCACCGGCGATTTGCGCCTTATCCAGACAGTTAGCGGGTGCGGCAACCGCCTCTCCGCCCGCCGCAACAATCTCTTTTGCGACGGCTTCGCAAGCGTCGGCGTTCAGGTCGATAACGCCTATTTTCGCGCCGCACTCGGCAAGGGCTTTGGCAAACGCGCTCATAAGCACGCCGCCCGCGCCCGTTATTGCAATTACTTCATTTGAAAGATCTACTTTGAAAGGAACCATGTTATTCTCCCGTTATCAGTGTTTATCGGCTTTCGCGCACTTTTCCGCGTACTCGAACAGTCCGTTGATGTACGCAGCGCCGAGCGCCCTGTCGTATAGCCCATACCCGGGCTTTCCGTTCTCGTCCCAGATATTGCGACCGTGGTCGGGACGGACATAGCCGTCAAAGCCGTTCTCCACGAGCGCGCGTACTATCGCCGCCATATCGAGACTTCCGTATGCCGAGCAATGCCCGACTTCGCAAAAACTGTCTTTGTCGTCCGTGTACTTGATATTGCGGAGATGCGCGAAGTGAACTCTCCCCTGCGCCGCATACTTTGCCGCCATTCTGACCACGTCGTTAGTTCTTCCCGCTCCGAACGAACCCGTGCAAAGGGTTACGCCGTTATTGGTACTCGGCACCGCGGCAAACATTCTGTCGAGATCCGCCTCAGAGGAGACGATACGCGGCAGACCGAATACGTCCCAGGGCGGGTCGTCGGCATGTATTGCCATCTTAACCCCAACCTCGTCGCATACGGGTGTAACCGCTTTGAGGAAGTATACGAGATTATCGAAAAGCATATCGTGCGAGACGTCGGAATACGCCGAAAGCAAACTCCGAAGCTCGTCGGGTGCGTAACTCTCGTCCCACCCCGGCAAATGCAGGTTCTGCGGATCTATCTTGTCGAAGTCCTCACGGCTGTATGACAGCGAGTCGGAGCCGTCGAAATTGACGTGGTGCATGTCGGTACGGAGCCAGTCGAACACGGGCATAAAGTTGTAGCACACGCACTTAACGCCGTATTTCGCTACAGTGCGGATATTCTTACAATAGTTCTCTATGTAAACGTCCCTGCTCCCGCGACCGAGCTTGATATCCTCGTGTACGGGAATAGACTCGATTACTTCCATACCCAATCCCGCCTCGTCGCACAGCCGTTTGAGCCGAGACACGGAAGCGTCGCTCCACACCTCGCCCACGGGCACGTCGTACACGGCGGTGACTACGCCGCTCATGTTGGGGATCTGCCTGATATATTTTAAGGGAATGGTATCGGTCTCGCCGTACCAACGGAAAGTCATCTTCATGTAGCTACCTGCCTGTTGTTATTGTGTCCGTTCCGTCTTAAGCCTCGGACGCGCCTGCCGCTTGTTCGGCGGGCTCTTCGTCATGCTTGACGACATATTGTTCGGGGATAGGTATAGCGTTCGACGACGGAGCCGCCTGAGCCGCTTCCTTCCTGCCCCAAATCTTCTTGTATATTTTGTCTATTATGCTCTCTTTTACGGGTTTTGGCTTGCCCGTTTTTTTGTCTATGACTACTTTGTCTTTGGCAACAAACTCCTCGGGCACCTGGTCTATGCTCGTCCAGGTCGCCATAGCCTCCTCTTTTGTCATACCGCCCGCCATCGCCGCCTTTCTCACGGCGTTTACCGCCTGCACCTCTTTAAGTTTCGCGCCCGACAGCTTATAGAAGAACATGCAGATGAGGGTTATTATCCAGGAAATCATGGGCAGTATGCAGAAGCATATCATACCCGACAGTCTCACGCCCGTATAGTCGAAGCCCGTCAGATCCAGCCCCGTACTCGGCAACGCACCGTTCAGAGCGGGTATCAGCCCGACTGTGAACACCGTTGTGAGCAACGTTGCGAAGGAAGAAACGAGTTTGTCGATAAGCGAGAATATCGTGCCCATAATGCCGGGGACGTAGTTGCCCGTACGGAAAGTCTCGTAATCCGTGCAGTCCGCAACCATTGGTATGCACATCTCACTACAACAATTATACGCTCCGTAACCGCATCCGTAAAGTATTATCCACGCAATTGTGAAAAAATTTGTTGCAATATACATTCCGCCGTCATCGTTCCAGTGCATTAGCGCAAGGTGCGTGGCGTCGTTTTCGGGGGTCCATATACATAGCATTATCAGCAAGCCGATATAGAATATAATCGCTATGGCTGTGTATTGCACGACGGCGCGCTTCTGCCCCTTCGCTCCCGCCGTTCGCGAGCCGAGTATGAAGAATACTCCCATAAAGACGAAGGAAAGCGCGTATATGGGTATGAACAGACCGTTATAACTGCCCTTACCCTGCCAAGTCATCATTATGCCGTATAACAGCGCGGCGACAGAACCCGAAGTCGCAATCGTCGAAGCGAGCTTGTTGCAGCCTGCGGAAAGGACGAGCCAGCGGATCTGACTGTTGTCTTTGAGCAGTTTGAGGTAGTCTCTGAACTTCGCCGATTCTCCGCTCGCGTCAATGCCCCAGAACTCGGGACGGTCTTTTTTCCATATCGCGATGCACGCAAGAAGGGTGTATAGCGCGGATAGAAGGACTGTTACGGGAACGAGGATATCATAGAACGCCGCATTATATTGCGCGCCGCGAATGACGATATCCATTGTCTCCGCGTCCATGACAACGGTATTGCCGATAAACATGGGAAGCAACCCGCCGCCGATCATATTAATAAGCACAATCGAGCAGATCATGCCCACCATGTTCCAGATGACGAACTGCGAACGCTGGTGCGGCTCGTTGGTTATGCAGGTCTGCCCCGCCTTCGTGCAGGCGCATTGGCAGGTGTACCCGAGAACGTATATTATGTAACAGATAATGAATAGCATCCAGCGCAGCCAATCGACGGGGATCGGTCTTATAGCGAAGAACATAAGCAGCACCGACGCCGCAAGCATAATGTTGCCGATAATTATGAACGGTCGGAACTTGCCGAGTTTGCCGTGCGTCTTATCCATAATCGCGCCGATAATCGGGTCGGTTATGCCGTCGAAAATACGCATACTCGTGACGATGGAGGACAACACAATCGTGAGCGCCGCCATTGCCGCTGCGGAGACTATGCCGCCGACAAAACTTCCGCTGAGATACATACCGCCGTAATACGTTATGAAGGTCATAAGCGTAAGATAGCAGTTAGTCGCCGCATTATTGAATGGGAACAGGATTATCTGATATCTTTTGCCGGTATTAAGCGGCGTTGCGCTTTCCTGTGAAACAACTGCTTCTGCTGCCATTATGCTTTATCCTCCACCTTTGCCGCTTCGTCCCAATGTACGATTCCCGAACGGCTGTCATTGGTAGCGCTGTCGCTCGCCCAGGTCTCCGCCCATTTGGCTCCGCGCTTCGCCTTGCCCTTTACGGTAACACTCCCGAGCTTATCGCAACCGTCAAACACATACGCACCCATGACTTCCACAGCCGCGGGCAGGACTATTTCTTTAAGTTCGGCGCACTTCATAAACGCGCCGTTTCCTATCTCTTTCACTCCCTCGCCGATAGTTACGTCGGCGAGTTTTTCGCAGCCCTGAAACGCCGTCGAGCCAACGGTCACTACCGACTGCGGAATAACGACTTTGGTAAGGCTCTTACAATCCGAGAACGCCCCGTCACCTATTTCGGTAACGCTGCCGAAGTCAATGCTCGAAATGTTACTGCCGTAAAACGCCGCGAAGGGCACTTCTTTCACCGTTTCGGGAATGACGAGATCTGTCACTGCAGAGCCGTCAATCACAAGAGTTTTGGAGATAGCGAGCGGATTGGATAAGCCCGTACTGAACTTGATGTTGCACCAGTCGGAAATATCCCCGTCAAATTCGACGCTCTTTGCCGCAATGCCGTCATAGACGTTGTATGCCACGCCGCGGATATCCTTGGATAACTTGACAACCTCGGCGGTCTTGACCGCGTCGGTAATGCTAACCACCCAGCCGTCAATCGTGCTGTATCCGTTGTCGCTGACTTCGGGAACAATCGCCGTGCCCGAGAATGCGTCTTTGCCGATGTGCTTAACGCTGTCGGGTACCTTGACCGAAGCGAGTTTCTTGCAATTCCTGAATGCGTTCCCCGCAATCTCCGTCACCGCGCGCCCTCCGTGGGTGGACGGGATAGTAAGTTCTGTCAGCGACTTATCCTGAAGTCCCGAAACCCGACACTCGTTACTGCCGCTGATGACTTCGTATATAATACCGCCCTCGACGTCCTCTCCGCAACCGAATAAGAATGCGGAAAATCCGACGCATATCGCGCACACTAACAGCAATGACAACAGCGCCGAAACTTTTTTCATCGATACTCCTCCGAACCCGCGCCGCCTTATGACAACGCTTTTCCTTACGCTATAAGTTTATCACACACGCTTAATAATGGCAATTGCATTTTTTTGCGAAAAATATTGCATTTTCACCGCAAAGATGTTATTATATAGGTGATGCACAAATTTGTGATAAATAATTGTCGGATAGAGTGCCGAATCGATGGAAAAAACCTGTCTCCCGTCGGCGAAGCGGTGACTTTCGAGGACGCCGAATATTTCGGCGTTGCGGACGGACGTATCTTGCTGACGACGAAAGGAAAAGATTATTCCTGCTCCGTTTCGGATATCTCCGTCGCCTCGCTCGATAAGCGGAAGGGCGCGGAGAGCGCGGACGTGCTGACGCTTATATCGGGCGGCGAGCCCTTCATTACCGCGAGCAATGTAGGGCATAAGTTCCGCTTCCGCCTGCTCGAGTACATATTCGACTATATCACGGCATACGACTTCGACGTGGATGTTAAAGCCCGCACCGCCGCGCGGCTGGACGGCAAGTATCACGTCAAAAGCCTTGACGGGATAACCTGCACATACTACGTCGATAAGAAGGGCGAACTGTCCGATTCCAACAGCGGAAAGCGGCGGGAGTCCGAATGCACGCTGACGACAGAGGGCGGACTGACGGTTAACCTCGCAAAGCCGCAGATGGCGATAACTGTCGACACGGACGATATTTTGAGTCTGATTGCGGATAAGGCGCGGGAGTACCGCTATGCTACGGTATCGGTCTGCGTTAAGAAGCGCAGCGGATTATTCTTTTCCCTGCACGCATTCGGCGGGGATAAGTCGAGGGCGCTGGAATGCTCGGCTATCGACGCTCTCGGCGACGGCTTCCGTCTCGATCGCAGAGAAAATTGTCTGTTTCACAGAAAGGAAAAAAGGAGGAAATAATGTTTAGTTTCGTTTCAAACGGTTTGGATTTTGCGCATAAACTCGATACATGCGCGTCAACCTCACCCGATTACAGCAAGCACTATCACGACTTTTTCGAGATCTTGTATTTCGTGCAGGGTCACGCCGACTTCACCGTCGAGGACATACGGTGTAAAATGCACTCGGGGGATATAGTGTTTATACAGCCGGGCGAGCACCACTATATGACCTTCTACCCCGATGTCGAGTATGAGAGATACGTCATGAAATTCAACGAGTCCCTTCTCCCCTCGCACATGTTCGAGAGAATAGGCAGCCGTCCCACCTTCTTCCGCGCGACGGACGAAATGCGCTCGCTGTTCCTCGGCTTGGACGAGATAGACGCTCGGTTTGACGGCAACGACCGCGAACTGATGTTCACCGTACGACTTCTCGAACTCATTACCCTGCTGTGCATAGAGCCAGCGGCGGCTAAACAGACCACGCGCGACGCCTCAATTACCAAGATAATCAACTATATCAACGAGAATATCCGCACCCCGCTCACCCTGGCAAAGATATGCGAGCATTTCTTCTACTCGCAGTCATATATCAGTAATAAGTTCAGCGAGCACATGAAGGTCTCGATTATACAATACGTCCGAACGAAGAAAATAATGGCGGCGCATAAAATGATAATGCAGGGCGAAAAGCCTACCAAAGTCGCCGAGGAGTTCGGCTTCGGCGATTACTCGACATTCTATCGCACCTATATGAAAATTATGGGCTTCCCGCCCAGCGAAATGCTCTCGCGAAAGAGCAAAGTCTTACCCGAATAACCGCAAATCTTGCAACAAGAGCCGTTCCCTGAGCGGCTCTTTTATAAAGCCGAAACCACGCCGATACAGACGTGGTTTCAACTTCATGTGGAGAGTGGGAGTTTCACCCACTTCCTAAAGGAGAGCGATGATAAATTATTCCGCTAATGCTTTTATCGCTTCGAGAAACGCTTCGTAGGTCATGCCTTCCGTGAGTTTGCAGTCCGCGCTCTTGGTAAGAGCGTCGCCGTTTGCCTCACCCTTTACGTTGTGTATCTCGTTGGTCTCTGGTTCGCCCTTCCAGCTTACCGTCTTTCCGTTAGGCACGTCGCCCATAGCCACCTCGGAGCAACCGATGAAGGGGTTAGCATATTCGGCATTGACTTCGACTTCGGAGTAGCAGTTCGACATACCCTTAAGGCTTCTTGTGTTGCCGCTTACGCCAACCGAACCGAACAGTCCGCCCGACTTCTTAACGGTAGCGTCTTCAACCTTGAACTCTTCGGAGGTAATCTTACCCGTCACATAGCAATTTGCGATCGTCATATCGGGGCCCCAGGAGTTCTGTGCGTTACTGCTTGCGACATAGTGCGCGACAAGCCCGCCGCAGTTATTGGAACCGCTGATATCCACTTTAGCGTAGCAATTCTGAATGGAGCCCCATGCCTGACCTGCTATGCCGCCGATAGCAGTAGCGGGTCTACCGCTGTCGTTAACTATCTTGACGTCCACGTAGCAATTGTCGAAGGAGCCGGGGTTATAACCCGCTATACCGCCGACGTAACCGCTTCTTGTCGTCTCACCAATGGTTATGGTCGCGTTCTTGATGGTTATGTCTCTCATCATGTCGTTGTCCATGCCGCCCTGTCCCGCAACTACGCCTATTCTCCAGCACGGTCCCGAAACGTTAATGTCCGCACCGTCGATTATGAAGTTGCCTACACCAGAGAAGGACATAAACCCTGCCGCGCCGTAGTTACTTACCACTCCGAACAAGCCGACGTCGGATAATGTGCTCGACTCTATCTTAAGGTTGCTGATAGTATGTCCTCTGCCGTCGAATGAACCGTAGAACGCAGTTCCCGTGCCTATGGGCGTCCAGTTTTCGCTTTCAAGGTCGATGTCATTTTCAACCACAAAAGCCTTTCCTCTGTAATTGTTGCCGCCGCTTACCTTTTCGCTGAGCTTGACAAGTCCCGCCTTGTTGACGATCGCGGTGTATTGCTTATCGTCCGAACCAAGCGCGCCTGCCTTTTCGCCGAATTCGTAAACGGAGACGAACCCTTCGCCGTCCTCGGCGTTCGCAATTCTGACGTTGGCGTTACGGAGAAGGTTGGTACCCGTCATCAATATCTCGGGATATGTTTCCTCTCCCTCGCCCTCTGTGTAGTTGGCGATATCGAAGCCCTGACCGTCGAAGGTACCTGTAAATGCCGAAGCGGCGGGCCAGCTCGAAATAGCTTCCGTTATGACGATATCGTCACCGAGACATACCGTCTTACCCTCAAAGTTGTCGCCGCCGTTAATTTTAGCCAGGAATTCGGCAAACTCGGCGCCGCTTGCTATAATGTAGTTCTCGGCAGTCTCGGCAACAGGCTCGGACAGATCTACCATGAGCGTCCATTCGCCGCCTATGTAGATATATATTGCGTATCCCGTCGTCTCGAAACCGCTGTATAAGCGCATGTAGAAGTCACCTTCTATAGCCGTACCGTCAACGGCAAATCCTTCAGCCGTCGGATCCTCATAGCCGTAATACAGCTTGGTGCCGTCTCTGCCTGCGTTGCCCTGAGGTCCTTCGTCGCCCTTATCACCTTTGTCGCCTGTCTCGCCCTTGTCGCCCTGAGGTCCTTCGTCGCCCTTGTCACCCTGAACTCCCTGGTCGCCCTTTGCGCCTTTGATGTTGCCGACTTTATCCCAAGCGCTTTCGCCTTTCTCGTATAAGTCGGAGGTGTCGGTGTCGATGTAAAGGTCGCCTACGTTACCTTCCGCGTTATCGGGAACTCCACTGCCTGTGAGCAACATTTCTCCGTCTTTTCCGGAGTCGCCTTTGTCGCCCTTGTCACCTTTGTCGCCCTTATCTCCCTTGTCACCTTTGTCACCCTTATCGCCTGTGTCGCCGATAGGTCCCGCAACACCGGGGTCGCCCTTGGGACCGACGTCACCTTTCACGCCACCAGTGACAACAAGGATAGCCATAACGACCGCGAGAATTACTGCCACGCAAGACAGGAGAATCGCGATAAGTCCGCTTCTGTTCTTTCCTTCCATACTTTTTCCTCACTTTGTTTGTATTTTGCGGCTCTGTCCGCAATGCTGCTTAATAATATCACTGCCCCCCCCCCGTCAAATTCTTAAGTACATGTTTGTATAACATTTATGTAACAAACTTAATTTTTATATTTTTACCTTCGCGGCAGGGCCATAAGCGTCGGGAATTACAAAGTACGGATATAAAAAACAAAGCACCTTGTGAAGTCACAAAGTGCTTTGTTTTGTCAGATGGTATTCAATCTTACCTGTTCATAGACTGTCCACGCGAACGTATCTTTTTGCGGAATATGCAGCTGATTATCAACATTGTCAGGCAGATTACCGTGAGTACGCCGAATACAACGTCGAGCGCAATGAACATTATCTGCCACCATACGAGGATGGTACGGAGTTTGGTGTCTGCGCCGTATCCGTTCATACCGTTGGTGTGCATGATAGCGTATATCATATGCTTGGTCGCTTCTCTCATGCAGACGTTGAATGCGGGATCCTCTTTCCAGGTATTAAACGTGTTCGAGTCGCCGTTGCCGTCCCAGGAGTCGGTACCGCCGAGCATAGCGTCATATTTATTCATGGAGCCGCCCGAATCCCAGTCGGTAATGTTCATACCCTTGAATCCCCACTCGTCGCGGAGTATGTTCCTCGTGAGCGCGGAATCTGCGCCGCACCAATAAGGTCCTACGCGTGTGAAGGAGTTCATGGTCGCAAGCGCGCCGCCCTCGGTGAATACATACTCGAAGGCTTTGAGGTAAATCTCACGGCTCGCCTGCTCGTTGGACCAGGTGCTGATGTGACGACGGCTGGTCTCGAGGTCGTTGAAGCAGAAGTGCTTAACGAACGCCATTGCACCCTTATTCTGTATACCTTTCGCTTCTGCCGCGCAGGTCTTACCGGCGAGGAACTCGCACTCGGAAGCGTACTCCCAATTTCGTCCGCCGTAAGCCGTGCGGTGCAGGTTAGCGCCGGGTCCGTATATTCCCGAGTAGCCCGTATAGAGCATATCCTCACTCTTGTGCATACCCTCTCTCTCTACGAGTTCGGTATTGAAGGTTGCGCCCATGAGCGGTGCGTTCGGGTAAGATACCCAGGTCCAATCCTCCGCTCCGGGGAACGTGAAGTCGGAACGTTGAGTAATGCCGACAGGTCCGTTCTCCTCACTGGTATCGGGAAGAGCTATAGACTCGCACCCCATCGTCTTGTGATATGCGTTGGCGCAGAGATATGCTTGTTCTTCCCAGGTCATCTGGTCGAGAATAATATCCCACCATTCACTGTCCCAACCGATTGTTCCTTCCTCGGCGAAATCCTCATAGTTAAGCATGAGGAAGGCTACCGTCCATTTCTGTACGACGGGATTACCCTCATCGTCGAGTACGAAGTCGCCGATCTGCTCGCCGTCAGCGTCAAACTTGGGCATAAGTCCGTTGGCGGCTATCCATTCGTTGGTGTTCTTGTAGTATACCTTTCCGTATTGAGGCATATCGAGGAAGCGATCCTCGCTCAATGTATAACCGTTCTGACCGCTGGCATTGCCGTATTGGAGGTCGTTGATAAGCCCTTCGGTGAAGGACAGAGGCGCAACGCCCATGGGATAAGTGGCGTCCCAATCCCCTCTCGAAAGATAGGTTACGCTGTTATCTCCTTTGTTTGCGTATTTGTTGATGTCGCCGTGATCGAGCTGGTTGGTAACCTCGACGTCCTCGTTATAAGGTGACATTATATAAGAGGTATAGTCGCTGTCAAGCGTAATCATTTTGGTGAGGTTTGTATTTCCCTCGACGTCCGCACCCTTTGCTTTGAGGATGTTATTAACCGCGTCGTGCGCGTTCTCGCCAACAGTGAAGTAGAAGTCACCGCCGTCGAGGATATAGTGCAACTTGTTTTCGTTATCATAGGTCAGAAGTTCCTTGTTGTCAACGACAACGGTGACATCCTGGCTTTCTCCCGGTTGCAATAACTTCGTCTTTGTATAGCCGACGAGCTCGACTGCCGCCTTTTCGAGGTTATAGTCTATCGAGTATTGCGTATAAGGTTTCTGCAGGTAGATCTGAACGGCGTCCTTGCCCGCTACTTCACCGTTATTTGTGACCTTGACGTGAACGTCATATCCGCCGTCCATGTTCTTCGAAGCGGTGAAGGCGCTATATGCGAAGGAGGTGTAGGACTCGCCGTGTCCAAAGGGGAACACAACTTCGTCGTCATAGTTCCAGGTGCCACTGCCATGTACTACGCCCTTTTCGGAATCGGCGTTACCGTTGCCGAGAACGAGGTCCTCATAACGCGTCTCATAGTACTTATAGCCGACATATATGCCTTCCTGATATACCATGTATCTGTTCTTCTGCGTCGGGTCTGCGCCTATTCCCGTCGAATTGCCCGTGTACGTCGAACTTGTATCTCCGTTGTACTTCGGTCCGTCGTTAGCCGTCGAAGGCGCGGAAGTATTGAGATAAGCCCAGGTATCGGGAAGATGGCCGGAGGGGTTGATATTGCCGACGAGAATGTCCGCAACGGCGTTCATACCGAACATGCCCGGCTGACCTATCCACATAGCCGCGTCGATATCATCCATAAATTCGGCAAGAAAGTCAAACTCGATCTGGTTGCCGGAGTTAAGAAGAAGAATAACGCTCTTGACTATACCGTCCTTCTTCATCTGCAATACGTTCGTGATCGTATCGTATTCGGCTTGCGTAATTTCAAGATAGTCGCGGCGCTGTTGCGAGCTGGACGGAGCGGTATATGTTCCGTTTTGCAGGTTATCGTTGCCGCCCTGGTTACGCGCGTCGGCATACTCGCCGCCCGTTCTTGCTATCGTTATAATAGCCGCGTCGTTATATGTCGCAACTTCGGAAAGCGCTGTGCCGTTATACTCGCTCCAGGGAATCTCGTTTACGTCCAGGTTCTGCCACTCTGTGCACTGCCCTCCGCGCGTAGTACGCGTGTGGGAGTTGTTTCTTAAAAAGTTCCAAAGCGACGGGTTTACCGATATATCCACTCCCTTGCGTTCAAGCGCGCTCTTAAGCGTTGCCGAGAGATTGGCGTTGGTTGCTATATAACCCGAACCCGAGCCCGTTTCGACTATGTCCGCGGAAGCCTTGTTAAACGGGCTGACCTTCGAGCCTTTAGCAAGGGGCAGCGCGCCGTTGTTCCAAAGCAAAGTTGCCGCTTCGCCGACGACCTCTTCGATGATCTTCTGATCCTCTTCAAGAAGGACCTGTCCGTTCACGTCGTCGCCATAGTCGGACTTATAATACTCCGTATCGCTTTCGTCACCGCCCGATTCCACAGGCACGGTCGTGCTTGGAGAACCGAATGCCATGTTGACGGCGTTGAAGTTGAGGTTGCAAACAACCGTTGCAACTATCAGCACTATGAATAACAAGGCTATAACAATAGTCAATATCATCCACAGTAATCTGCTGAGAAAAAATTTCATTCTGTCAATTTCCTCCTGTATTAAAATTAACTATTATAATGTTACCATTTATCGCGAAGTATGTAAATTGCATTTTTTCTTTATAATGATTGCAATTATATGACAAAATCGGAATATACCCGCGTTAAAGTATTTGACCGATGAGCCTACGCCTGTTATAATACGGGTATGATTGATTTCGACGGATTGCAGGTTGGTCAAAAATACATGTTTTTGTGCGAAAGTTTCCGAGTGCGCGGCAAGTTTTCGTCACGCTCCGACGGCTTTTTGGTGCTGTCCGAAGCGTTCATATTCCTGACCAAGAGCGATACGGTGGACTATGTCCGCCACGACATTTTGCGGCTTCGCGAAAGTCTGATTCGCGACGTTCAGCCACTCTGACTTTCCCCCGTATTCCGACCCGAATTGTCGGTTATTGCTTGCGCATTGCAAATTAGTCAAACGTTTTTAACACGTTTTGAGAAAAATTTTATAAAAATTTTAGACAGCTCATTTTCGCAAAGAAAACAGCGCATCTAACCTCGTAATTGTAGCTCAATCTGCCCTTCTCGGTCAAATATATTTGACTGAGAACAGCGGAAAAAGAGCCTCGCACCGACGAAGCCTCGAACTGCTCCCAATATTCAGTTATACCACTGACAGCTTACGCTTTTTCAAAAAGCGCACCCGAATGTCTGTTCGCTTTTGTAACAGTTCCATAAGCTCCGCACGCTTGTCGCGCGGACTTTGCATCGCCCGACGACCGTCCTTGTCACGTAGCGCCGTTGAAGGCGTGTTGTTGTACCGGACGAGCCACGCTGCCATTTTGTCTTGGAGTTCCTCAAACGTCGAGAATTGCAGGAAGTTATAAAAGCGCTCTTGGTCGGTTCGGTGGGACCGCTCCACCTTGCCGTTGTGCCTCGGCGTCCTCGGCTTGATGAGCTGGTGGTGTATTCCGAACTGTTGCAGGGTTTGATCGACTATATGTATTTTCTCTGCCTCGCCGCGCGGAAAGGTAAACTCCGCGCCATTATCGGTCTGAATAGTGACCGGGAGATAGCCAAAGTAAACGATCGCGCGCCTTATGAAGTCCTTGGTCGTGTTGCCGTTATGCTCGGAGTAAGCACGGATAAACCGCTCCCTCGTCGCCTCGTCTATCATAGTATACTGAAACGATCGTCTGTAAGGCTCGGCTCCCACATAACACTCGCGCGGGACGAACTTAACGTCCATTTGCCATTTTTGCCCAAGCATTTGGGGCGTGTCGTAAGGCTGCGATACGCGCCTGATGATTTCGGCGGGCTGAAATTTCTGCCGACGTATAAACTTATACATAGTCATATAGTGGCGCGAGTATGCGCAGCGAGCGCGGAGTTCGCCGTACAATTCGGTATAGCTCCGCGTCGGGTTCTCGGAATAAAGCCGCATAATGTCGTTTTTCTCTTGCTCGGTCTGCGAATTCGGGTGCGGGGTCAACGGTCGACTTGATTTGTTCTCCAAACTTGCAAGCGTTCCGTCGTATTGCTTTTTCCACCGCCAAAGGCTGACCCGCGTACATTTTTCGTGCTTGCAAATATAAAGCCAATGCTTACGCTCGACAAGCCACATATCAAGTATACGTTTCTTTTCTTTCGCCGTGAACTTAACGCCTTTCATACCGCTACCGCCTTTTTAACTCTTCAACCGCCCACCGTATAAAATCGACGCGCGTCATTCCGTGTCGCTGTAATAGTTCGTCGTATGCTTTGGCTTCCTCGGTTTTAAGTCGTGTTCCCCACTTCACGCTTTCGTGTTTGTGTGCTGCTCTGTACTTCTGGTCAGCTGCCTTTTGCGCTTCACTTCTCATTCGTGTTTGCCCTCCGTTTTCTTTTCATTCTATCACGGGGGCAAGATAAAGTCAACACATAAAATAAAAAAGTGATCGAAAGCGCAATAGCATGTGAATGCCAAAAAGTCAAACGAAATGCGGAGTTCATATAGGCGCAAAGCCAAATAAACCCCCGACTTCTCATTCTCGAGAAGTCGGGGGTTGTCTTAATTTTCCTGCATCTTTATGTTTTGCTTGTCGAAAAACTGTTGCAAGTATGTTACGCGTTTCCTATCTTGAGAGTATGATAGTAGAACGTTTATACCCCATCAACAAAGTCACATACTTTCGTTAGACAATCCTCTTCGTCAACGCTTGCCTTAACTATATCAGTGAATTTTTCTATTGCAATGTCTGGATTAATGTTCCGATCTTTTAATTTTATCGTACGACTGAATATGATTAAAAGCTCATATGTTTCACGATTATACCCTTTTTCACGTATTGCATCTATTAAGCCATGCACAAACTTTAATCTTTCTTCCGAAAGTTTCATTTTTACCATTCCTCCATTTCTGCATACATCTCTTCATCAGAATTGTACTTATACACGTCTTTCAATTGCGGTTTCTCATAAGACCCAGCAAGAATTATGTTTATACCCCATCAACAAAGTCACATGCTTTCGTTAGACCTTCCTCCTCGTCAACGCTTGCCTTAACTATCTCTATAATTTTTTTCAGCGCCATGTCTGGATTAATGTTCCGCTCACTTAATTTTGTTGTGTGACTTAGCATGATCAAAATTTCAAGAGCTTCCATATGATAGCCCTTTTTGAGTCCAGCGTCTCTCAATTCATGAACTAATTTAATTTCTTCTTCAGAAAGTGCCATTTAGTAGTTCCTCCATTTTTCCAAACATTTTTTCCTCAGATTCAAACTCATAAACTTCTTTCAATTGCGGTTTTTCATAAGACCCAGCAAGAATAACGATTTTGGGAGTATCCGTTTCATCTATCTTATGTAAAGGGATCAATCTAATCCCAAATTGTTTCCTTGCAACATACCCGCCTGTTTTCTCTTCGCCGAGCTTCGCATAAATTCGTGCCCAATCGCGTTTGGTAAGTTGTACCTCTTCTTTATTTTTATCAGTTAACCGCGATTTTGTATTATCTTCTCGCGGTTTCTCCGTCGGCAGTCCTGCTCTTGGTGACAGCCCTTCCGCCTTAAGGTCATTCTCAGGTTCGTCGGAATATGTCCGTATCGCGCGTGCAAGCGTCTCGTCTTGCGTCGCTTTTTCATCCGCACTGCCCTTGGGAACAAAACGCCCGTTCTGTTCGCTGTGCAGATTACCCTCTTTATCTCTTATTGCCATGTACTTCTCTCCTTTTGGAGAAAAGCAATTGTATTCTAACATGCTTTGACTATCATGTCAATATCTGTTTTGTCACTTTTCTCCATAAAATTTATGTGTGTAATAAAAAAATGACACTACTATATTTCATGTAATGTCATAAAGTTTTTTTGCTTCTTGAGCATAAAACGAGCCCGACCTCTCGAGAATGAAAAGTCGGGCTGTTTGCCTTAATTTTCCTGTATCTTTATGTTTTGCTTATCGAAAAACTGTTGCAAATATGTTACGCGTTTCCGCATGCGGTCAAGGACTTCGCCGCGTATAAACAGCTGTCCACCCGTAGTGCCGAAGTAGATCGAGATAACCATTTGCGTAGCCTTGACTACCGCGTTATAGACGATAGACACCCAATCGCCGCGCATCTCAAAAACAACGGAGGAAGTCACCAGCACGCCGAAAGCGACTATGCCGAGCACTTTGGTGGCAAGCAACGTTGCAATCTCTCCGCGCTCGTGGATACGCAAGTCCTCGTCCTTTGCCTTGGATCTGCCAAGCTCTCCGAAGATTATTCCCGTTGTGATGGGAATATACCGTACCCGAAGGTATTTAATTCGCGCGTCCGCTTTTTCTATGCGCTCTTGCCGCCTTATAATCTTTTGCCTTATTACTCGCATACGCCAGCCATGCCACAGCGCAAGCAACATAAATATGGGATTACCTTCTTCACGCTCCCGTTCTTCAAGGCGTACCGTGCGGCGTTTAATTCCGTCCTCGTGCTTTTCGTACTTGTTCTCGTAGCGTTCGATCTTACGGTTGAGCTTATCCCGGTAAGCGTTAAGTTTCCTCATGCGGTCATCTTCGGCGACATACGCATCGAACACCTGAGACAGTCCGCGCGTATTTATCTCGATATAGCTTCGCGTTATGGTTTCGCGGTATTTTATGTAAGTCTCGTTCTTCAGTTTCTCCACCGCTTTACCGTGCGTTCTTGACGTAAACATCAATATAACTATCGGGACTTGTACGCCGACTACTCCCAGCCAATATGACGGGTCGGTAAATAGTTCTGTGGAGAAGGACGCACGCACGAAGTCCGTCATTATGGGTATTAACATCAATAATACCATGGCGATCCAATAAATTACGTCTCTCGTTTTCATGTTACACCTCCCTGTCGGCAAGCACAGAGAATACCGCGCCTATTATCTCGCTTGCGCCAATAATCCCCACTGTGCCGCTCAGCTTCACCATAGACGATTCGAGCGTCTTACACACCACAAAGAACAGCGCAAGGAGAAGCAAAGGAATTACAAACGAGAGCAGACTTTCTATAGTCCGCTCCCGTCTCAATTCTTCGCGTATACGCTTTTTCTTTTCCGCGTCTACTTCAACTTTAAGGTCGGCAAGATGCTGTGCAGACATCGCTTTAAGTCTTTCAATGTACTTGTTAAGGATCGTTTTCTTGACTATGTAGTAGACAAGCAGCAATAGCAAGATTCCGCCGAGAGATATCTTAAACGGCGTCATACCGTCGCCCCAGGATACATAATTAACGATCACAAGGGCGGAGGGAACAATCGCCACAAAGATTATCTCAAACACCGTAAAGACTATCTTTTTCTTCGTCCATTTCATGTCAGCCTCCGAAATTTATGAGACTACTGTCCGTCGGAGCTTCGGCGGCGGGGATAATATCCGCGCTGTTTGCATCGGTACCGCCTTCGATCTTAACCCTAACACGCTGCTTCTTACGTTTCGAGCGTTCGAGAGAGTTTGCGGCAGTCGAAAGCTCCGCCTTTTCTCCATCGCTTAGCAACGCCGAGCGTCCGAGACCTATAGTCATCAACGCCGTGCATTCATTTTGCGCCGTTACCGCGTCCCTAAGCTCTCCGATTGCTCTAATGATTTCGGAAAGCTCATCTTTGACAGCGTCAGGGACTACGCGCGACAGGTCTACATCAAGTTCGGATCCTGTCAGCAGACCCGCTACTCCCGAAGCAATCTCCTTAATTTGCGCCTCGGTAAGCATAGCTGTCTTTGCGTTATTCTCTACCTTTCTACCCAAGCGTCCGACTATTGCTTTGACAATGCCGACTACAATTGCGCCGAATGCGCCGCTGGATAAGAAGGAGATGATCAGCGGGCCGTATTGCGCCCACCAATTCGTTATTGCCGTTCCTACGTCAACAACCTGTTCTTCCATTGTTTTACCTCCTTATACTTTGAGCGGATCATAGCCGCCCTTTATTAACATGATTTGGCTCTTTATCTCGGCAAGCGTTTGCGCCTGCTGTGTAAGCGTCTCTTCAAGCGTTTTTACGCGCTTTTTTCCTTCCTCGATCGCCTGCTCCAATGCCGCTATTACGGGGTCGAGAGTGAGCGTCATCTCTGCCTGTTTAATGCGCAACGGCTCGACTACAATCTCGTCGGCGCACTGCCCGTCTATGTAGCGCGCTACGTTCAAGGTTAACTCGCCGCTTGTCCCTTGCAAGAAACTGTTCGGGATAACTACCGCACCGCCATGCATATCAAGCGTCAGACGCTTGTCCCCCGACTTAACGACGACGACCACCTTACCGTTTATCCCGCAAAGGTGGTTAATGCGGAGTTCCAAGTCGTCCGAGCCAACTACAAACGGAGACGCATCATCATAGCGACCTATGCGGTTCTTGACTGTTATGGTTCTCATGCTCCCTCCTGTGCAATATCGTCCGTTGTCCAAGTGCGGTAAGTTTCACCGCCGTAAGGACTTCTATCGTCTATATACGCGCGTTGACAAGAAGGAAAAAGCACGGTAAAATCGTTTTCTACTCCAAGGACTTTTATTAGGTCATCCCAATATGCGCCGTCTTCATAATAGTCGTGTTCGCCGTCAAGACTACGGAAAGTAATTTGTTCCAAAACTTCGCGCCGTATGCCTACATTCTTGCACGAATGAGTTGTTTGGAACACTACTCCGTAAGGATTATTGAGCAGACACTCGAGCGTATATTTACCAGCATTATCGTCGTGCCAACGCAAGTCACAATCATCGTCGTACATAAACAAGTATTGTTCGTTCGTCGCAAGAAAGTCCCTTTTGAGCGCGTTTCTCGCTCCTACAATACCGAGACGCGAATAACGGTGAACTTCTACGTTCCCTATGTCTATTGCCTCAACATCGCCGTCCGTGTAGTCTTGCGCAATGATAAGTATTTTCTCTTTGGGAAAGAGTTTGCGCAAATTTTTAAGCAAGCCACGCATGCGCCAATATCTTATGTTCCTTTTTACTTCCTCTTCAGGAAGCCAACTAATAATTCCTATCATATTTAATTCCTCCTTATATATCCTCGATTGATGTGAATATTTGTCTTGAACTTGCAAGTTGTGGCACGTATATTTCGAGAGAAGAAAATGCGCTTGACGTGGTTGATAAACTGAAATAGCTAAACACTATCATATTAGCTTGAGACTCAATATGTGAAATGCGAAATAGGCTATTTGCCTTGTATATAATGTCATCGTAATCGTGAGAATTACTTTGAACATTTTTGTAGTTGCTACAATTTACGCTAATAGGGGTAAGATTGTAATATTTTGAAGTATTATGGTCAAATGCGTCTGAAAGGCTTGTGACTGTTTTTGATACACTGCTTTCGCGTGGAATTATGTACTTAATTGTTAATATTGCATAGTTACCAGTTGCGGTCGAAGCAGTAGCACCTACACCGATAGGAAAACTTATTGTCTTTAACGATTTTAGTTCACCGCCGCCTGCAGTACTTCCACTACCCGCTGCACCGTCTTTACCTTTGAGCCCGCTGAACGCCAAATCGAAACGCGGTGCGGCTGTTGTCCCCGACTTAGTTACTTTAACAGCGGGAGTGCCTGAGGTGCTGTCCACGCTCGCCGTAACGGTAATAGCAGGCGTTACGCCGTTTGTTCCGTTTGAACCCGGCGCTCCCGTTTCACCTTTTTCACCACTGTCACCCTTCTCACCCTTGTCGCCTTTATCTCCCTTGGACCCCTTCTCACCCTTAATGCCGTCGAAAGTCATGACATATATAGGCGTTTCGTCGGTGTCGTTTTCGCCGCCCTTTCTTTCAACGGTAACGGTCGGAATGCCTGTATTCTGCTCCGCCACAGCCTCTATAGTCATGCGCGGAGTTACGCCGGGAACGCCCTGAATGCCTTGCTTACCCTGATTTCCCTGAATGCCTTGGGGACCCGCGGGACCTTGCAACCCTTGTACGCCGGGCTCTCCTTGCTCGCCTTGTGCGCCGGGATCGCCTTTTTCTCCTTTAGCTCCTTGCGGACCTTGCTCACCGGGTAGGCCCTGTTCTCCTCTTTCACCCTTGTCGCCTTTCTCGCCCTTCTCTCCGTCTTTGCCGGGTTCACCCTTGAGCCCGTTAAGGCTTATTGTGTAGATAGGTTCGGCTGCGGTTCCGCCCGTCTTTTCAACAGAGACTGTCGGCATGCCTGTATCATCACCTATGCTTGCCTCAAAGGTTATCTTCGGGGTGTCGCCTGTATCGCCCTTAGCGCCCGCTTCACCCTGCTCGCCTTGTACGCCTTGAGGACCAGCGGGACCTTGGATACCTTGCGGTCCCGTCTCACCCTGTTCCCCCTTAATTCCTTGCTCACCGGGTTCTCCTTTATCTCCTTTAGGACCTTGTAGCGAACCGACGTTTACCCAAGCGATCTCTCCCGTTTCGGCGTCCGCCATACATACGTATATCTCCTTGGGTTCGCCCTCTCCGACGAAAGCGGTCTCTCCGAGGTGCGCGGCAGAGGCAGGATGGGAAGAGTTAAGCGTTGCCGCGTCTGATGCTGTGATCTTCGGCGTTTCGAAGTTTCTTCCGTCCTCACCCGGCTCGCCTTTCTCTCCCTTATCTCCCTTTGGTCCTTGTAACCCCTGCGGGCCTTGAGGTCCGCGTTCGCCTTGTAACCCTTGAGGCCCTGTCGGTCCTACAGGCCCTTGCAAGCCCTGTTTACCGTCCGCTCCGCGCTCTCCCTGCGGTCCCTCGGGTCCGACTGCTCCCGTATCGCCCTTCGCGCCTTTATCCCCCTTAGGCCCATCAGCGCCTGTTTCTCCCCGCTCACCTTTTATGCCGCCGAAAGTTACGGTATAGATAGGCTCAAGGTCGTTACCGCCTGTCCGCTCAATAACCACTTCGGCATCGCCTGTGCTTTGGTCCGTTTTCGCCTCAAAGGTTATCTTTGGCGTAGCGCCCGTGGCTCCGACGGGTCCCGAAGGCCCGACAGCGCCCTGCAATCCTTGAGGCCCTCGTTCGCCTTGTAGCCCCTGCGCACCTTGCGGTCCTTCAATGCCCTGAATGCCTTGCGCACCGTCTTTGCCGGGTACGCCGCGAGGTCCGACGGGTCCTTGATCACCTTTGGGTCCGCGTTCGCCCTGCGGGCCTTGGGGACCTGTTTCGCCCTGCTCTCCCGTATCGCCTTTCGGGCCCGCCTCTCCTTGCGGACCCTCGGGGCCTCTCTCCCCGGCGGGGCCTGCAGGACCTTGCGGACCGATCGGACCTTTGGGTCCTTCGGGCCCCTTGATCGTTCCGTTCGTGATATCCTTTTGTATGCTCGAAATATTCTCGAGTATTGCTTCATAGATATCCTGCGTCGGCGTATCCGGCAGAACAGTCGGGACGCCGCGGCTAACCTTGAAGTACGTCGAAGAGCTGGCAAAGATCTTGCCTGCTTCCGAGCTGTGGAAGAAGAACTGCACCTCGACCGTTCCGTAGTACCGAGTAATCTCGTTAGGCAGTTCAAAAGACCAGCCGCTGAGGCTGTTCCCTTCGCTGTCTGCAAAGCCCGAAAATTCGCGTAGGAACGTCATTTCATACGGTTTGGTAATTACTCCGTTCGGTAGTACGAACGAGACTGTAGCTTCCAAATCCGCGGCGAAGGGCGCGATGACGTAAATGTTGTTTACGCCGACGCTACCCTCATTGACTTGCATGGGCACAGAATATGTTATCTTGCCCGAGTTGTCGATAAAAAATATCATGTTACCTCCTTAATTGAATAATTTACGTCTTGGTGTAAAGTAAATTTCTCCGATCGTGTCTCCGACCTTTACAGTCGTGTTACATGCGAGAAGTATTTCCCCGCCTTTGATTATCTCTTGGGTTGTAATTTTTCCCGTTTCGTCCTCGACTGTTTGCAAAGTTTTGCTTTCGTGTGTGATTATAGCCCAGGACTTACCCTCAAATCCTTCGCCATTCGACGCAAGATGCTTGTTCTCAAAAGCTGCTGCATCTAAATAGAAACGGCTATTTACATTATGAATATCAACTGTTTGTGCTTCTCCATGTTTTGCGCCTACCATATCCGGAGCGGCGGAAATACGCGTAGTAAACTTGTTTATTGGTCGGTCGTATACATATAACTCCGCTTTAAGACCGGTGTCTGTACCGCGAACAAGCGGGTTGCACGAAGCAAGCGCTGAACCAATGATAAGATCGCGACGGTTTGTCACAAACTCTATTTGAACATTGAATTGCGGAATTTCAGCGCTGTCCTTGCGGTACAAAATGGGATTAGATGTATAAATTTCGCTGTATTCAAAATCTGTATTATCATTCCCTGGAAGTCTCTTCCCCTTCTCAATCTCTATATCCCCTTGTGGACTATCGGTAACCTTCTTTTCTGACTTTGTGAACAAATAAAAGTTATAGTAATACATGTGTCCATAGTAGTCAGTGTATGGAAAGTCGTTCTGCCAATAACCGCTAACTCCATTGTTCTCCATATATTGGGATATTGCTCCTGCGGAATAATTATCCTGATAGCTCCATATAAACGCAACAGAATTTCCAAACGCGGTTGAAACTACAGGCAATTGAACGTGCGGAAGTGGCATCAATTTGTAGTTTATAGAAGATGAAGAATTTATCACTGTCTCGCCCCATGCAATAACACAATTAATTGGAGAATAAGGACGATTAGATTCCCATTTAATTTGACTAAAAGTATCCATAATCGCTTCCATAAAGTCATCGTGGATAAATTGAGTATCTGAATCACCTTCCTCTTCGTTTCCTATGACAATGTACTCATGATATAGCGTAGAACGGTCATATGTCTGTTTTTCCGATACCTCATAATAGCGTTTTTCCGAGGATACGCCCACATACTCACTAATTCGGTTAAAGTCTTTGGATAACCCCACCGTGCACTTAATCATGTCGGGGAGATACTCGACAGAGACTGCGGAAATATAATAATCGTCGTTGTACAATTCGCCCGCCTGGGGGATCTGTGACCAGCGGCTCAATATGTATGTGACCGACAATTCGGGATTGCCAAGGCGAGCGACTACACCTTTCATGCTTTCGCCGTAATTGCGCGATTCGATCATGTTAGCCGTTTGGTTATATACAAGCGCAAGCGCCTTGTCGTGGTCTTTGTAGTAAGACTTCGTTTGCGCTACTCTTACATCAAAGAACGGAATATATGTAACTCTGAAGGCAAGTTCTGTATATGGTCGTTCTTTATCTCCGATAATCAACCTATATTTGTAATTTTCAACTGCATTTAGGTCCCAAGGAGGAGCGATTAAAATAACTTTGTTAAGTTGATCGTTAACGGCTTGTTCTAAGATATTGACAATAGCATATTTTGCAAACGCCGGGAAAAGCGCTCTGTCTGGCTTAAAATTAAGTCCTTTAATGTTCTTTTCCCCTTGCGTGAAGTATATTCCAAACGCTTTACTATATGGCCATTTCTCATTGTAAGATGAAAGTTGACTATTATAGAGTGTACTTTCAAAAATATATGGCGTAATATCTAACAATTTGTATCCGCTCTTTGTGTCGTCGTTATCACATTTACAAAATGCCAGTGCCTCGAGCTTCATAATTTTGTAAATCGGTCTATCTGTGGATATTAACATGTTTTCGTCGCTTATGCGCGCATATTGCGTTTCCGTACGTACCGTTCGGAATTCTGTTCGAGAAGGTTCGGTAATAACGCCTGCCGCCCAATCGGTTTGGTTAATAAGGTTTTGCGCCGAGCTGTCGATATGCGTACAATATTGTTCGATTTGAGCTACGCTTTGCGAGAAAATATCCGCATACTTACGCAGATTACTTTCTTTCATTCCGCCGTATAAGTCGTAATAAATCTCGAATTGCTCAAAGTTATCCCGAGCGACTTGCCGCAATCTCGGTTCGCCGTGGAGTATCTGCCCGACTTCCTTCAAGCACTCCCGCAAGGTTTGTTTGGTCATGGAAAACTCGGGAGCATAGATTTTATCGAATAGTTCGGCTTGGTCCGAGTTAAGTTTGAAACGAGGTTCCTCACCTAAAACAAGCGGCTCGGCAAGATCGCATAAACGTTTTATTACGTCTGTGCAAGTAAGGCGCTTTAAGGGATGCATAATTGCTGGACAAGCAAATGTATATGAAGCTGTAAATTGATAATTGTCCGTGGTTGCGTGTTGTCCATTGTGAATAGATCTCGTTCTATATACAATCTTATATATCCCTGAATTTTCAAAAGTATATTTTAATTGATCAGTTTTACTTTGACTTTGCGAACATGTCAAAATCGTATTGTCAGGTCCAAGCAAATAAACAATATATTCATAACTACGCGAGACCCCATCCAAGGTGTAATAATACTCTTCAAAGGCTTCTTTGTTATCTTCCGGGTCTCCTAAAAACCCCTTTTTATACAATTCAGATAACGATGGAAATACAATCGGATTATCAAGATAAACGTATATATCGGTTAAATGGGACGGATATGGGGACTTTTCCACCGACATTTCTTTATCATCATTTTCAGGGAAGATGTTAGTCGAAGGGTGGCTGTATGTGAATTCACCGGGAATTCCATCTGGATAATAGTTAACACCCAAACTATTCCGAAATGTAAGGCTGTCCATAACGAACATTTCGAGGTACTTTGTGATCTCTATGAGGTATAAGTCGTGGTTCCATAAACCCGAACCCACGGGGCTTTGAACCGCCCGGTCATTGGCGACAAAGTAACAAATGCGATCATGCGTCTCGCGGTCGTTCAGGTTAGTCACTTCGTCGGAGCCGTAGTGAATGACATTGTTAAATGTCAGCTCCACGGGCGTCATGGGTCTGAACTCCTTTCTTTTCATGTGCCGCAAAGACAAATAGCACTCGTCCAAGCGCTCATCAAGCAGCTTTGCGAATTTCACGGGCATAACGGCGTAGTAGGTGTAATCTATCATTTTCGAGTGAATTCCATCTGTCTTTTTGCCGCCTTGCGCACCAATTCTTACTGTTACGGAATTTTTTACGGACATTTTTGCCTCCTTTGGCTTATAAATTCATAAAATCACATTAGCTCTGTCACACTATTGACATATGTAAAAAATTTTCAAATTTTTTTTGAGAAAAAGTATTGACAAATTATAAATCTTCGCATATAATACTCATACAAAGACTGACGCGAACTGCAGAAAATTGTGCACTGCGTACACCGTAGTGCACCGCGCTCGCCTGCCGCACCGTTATCGGCGCGATGGAGGGAAACGCGCGTCCTCCCCGTCAGTCTTTTTTTTATTTGTTTTATGTCTCTGTCGTACTATTGACATATGCAAATTTTTTTGAAAAAAAATATTGACAAACTATAAACTATCAAATATAATACAGTTGAGGGTTACGTAAGGGAGTCGCTTACGTGTAAAAGCCGGCCGTGGGGCTGACGTCGGCACAACCCTCACTTTTTTTGTTTAATAACCATTGCGGATACTACCCAATTGATTTTTTCATCATCAAAGGTATCACGTAATGCAACACGATATTCTTTATACATAATCCCAACACGCTTAAACTCGTCATAATCGATTTTACCTTTATTTATTATCTCTGGAATTTTTCTTACCATATCTATACCTGAAATGCTTCCTTGATTTGTTGCTTTCATGTAATCACGTCTTCGTATTACATGCAATAATCCACCGTTTTCGTCTCCCCAAACAAGGTCTATTCCACCTAACTCGCTACGCTCGAACGCATTTTTAATATGTCCGCGTTGTTCCTTTAACAGTTTTTCGATTGCCGCTTCCCCTTTATAGCCCCTAAATTCTTCTCCAAAAAACTCATCTTTGCTCTTGCCCTTTTTCTTGTCGCCAATACCCATTGCCGCCTTGTCTTCTGCGGGCGTACTTGAGTAAATATCCACCAGTCGGCTCATAGTCTTGTCGTAATCTCCGTCCTCTGATGACGGAGCTTTATTTTTGTATGTAAATTCCCCGTTTTCCTTCCTCGGGTGATCGTCTTCTATCCATGCCATGGCTGTTCTCCTGTGTAAATTCATAAAATCACATTAGCTCTGTCACACTATTGACATATGTAAAAAATTTTTATATTTTTTTGAGAAAAAGTATTGACAAATTATAAATCTTCGCATATAATACTCATACAAAGACTGACGCGAATGGCAGAAAATGTGCGCTCTCGGCTGCCGCTTCGTTCTGCGTTGCGATGGAGGGAAAGGAGCGTCCTCCCCGTCAGTCTTTTTTTATGCCCTATTTTTAGCCCAATCATAACCTTTTGAAGAAACAAAATACGCATGAACAATTTCTATGTATTCCTTTGATGTATCTGCATCCAATAATACAAGTCCCATTTTTAATCCGTCTTTATCCTTCACCTGTACAAACGAAGCCAAATGAAAATAATTAGGATTAGTTGAGCTCGCCTGAAATACATCAATTGGATTATATAAGACCTCGGATATGATGTCATCATACACATCTTTCTCGACATCGAAATGTTTAGATAAGTTTCTTATTATCGTCTCGCTCTTGAAAAGAACCGGACGATTTTTTTCTAACCCCATCTTCTGAATTGTGTCTTCGTTCAACTCGGGCAAAACATTGTCTTTAGTGAAATCTATATGTACGCTGGATATTTTTCTTTGAATTTCACTCTCTTCACCATCTTTCTTGTTGTTAATACCCATTGCCGCCTTATCTTCTGCGGGCGTGCTTGAGTAAATATCCACAAGTCGGCTCATATTCTTATCATAATCTCCGTCCTCCGATAACGGAGCTTTATTTTTGTATGTAAATTCCCCGTTTTCCTTCCTCGAGTGATCGTCTTCTATCCATGCCATAGCTACCCTCCTTATTGATCCGACATGCGTCTTCCGCCTGCGCCCGCACGAACGTTTGCCATTCTTATCGAGACATCCTCCACATTGCGTTTGTAGTTAATCTCGATCTGACGCCGGATTACTCCGAACAGCTTATCGAACAGCGACGTAGCGACGGTGATCGCGACAAGCGGAAGATTCCCCGTAGCCGCGCCGACTGCCAAAGCTCCCGCCGTGCCTATCCCCTCGAATACGCTGTCGGTTACCTTCTGCACACGCTGTTCATATTCGCTCGCGCCCGTGCGAAGATTTATCGTGCTCGTCTGCACAGTCACAATCTTTTGCGCTGTGTTCTTTATCGCGGAAAAGGATACAAGCCCTTTAAGCCCCTTCTCAAAGCTCGCTTCCGTCCTTTCCCCATAACTCTTCACGAAGGCGCTTTCAGCCTTTCTATCCCCCGCTACGGGGCTTGTAACGTCTCCGTCGTCCAAATGAACGTATATATGATATCCACCCGTCTCAGGCATTTTTTACGTCTCCTTGTTGCAAAATTTCGTATGAGCTCACATTAACTTCGGCTATTGCTTTCTCCCCGGAATTGACAGGGCAAAGTATTATGGGCAAGTAATACTTGTCCGTATCTTCATCGTATTGCCAATACTCCGTTTGATTCGATGATACGTTATATCCCATACCTTTTGAGAGGGTTACGACGCTATCTTGACACCACAGCAATACGGCGTTAGTAACAGGTTTAATCGCAAAGGGTACAGGCTTTTCCGCGACCACCCTTCCGACCGTGAAATATTTCGGGAAGGAGTTAAGCTCTATATTCGGACGCACCTTTATAAGCGTGATTGTCTGCCCTATATTAAGCGAGCCTTCGACGCTTATGCTCGTCTTGTCGAAGGTCATAAGCGTTTGTCGTTCCAAGTCCTTGTCTTCTCCGACCTTTATTTTAACGAAGTGTACGGTGTTAGGCTTGCCATGCAGAAGATACTCGAGGAATTGTTTGGTTACGCCGCCTGTAGTCGCGGGTACGGAAATATCCAGTGAAAACGCCGTGGACGTCGTTAAGCTCTCGCTCTCGAAGTTCTTATTGTCCGAATAAACGTCGGTGGAGAGATCTCCCGCACGTCCGGGAGACATGGACAGGAAGGGCACGACCATTCCGTCTATCTCAATCTTTGCCACTCGGCTGTTTATGCCGTTTTGCACCACGTTGACAGTAATATTCACCGTAAACGTTACATACGTTCCTATGCTCGGCGCCATATCCGCATTGCCCGTCGTCGCCAGCGAGTACACCATACCCGCCTCGTAGTGCGTTCCTTTATCGTCGGTTATGCTCGTTATGATATTCTCGGAAAAATACTCGTCAACAAGATTGCGCACCTTCTCGACAAACACATAGTTATTCTCGAATATTTCGGGCTCGGGGACTTTCTCATCGCTTCTCGCTTCTTTGGTGGGTACGGCGATCTGCAAGGCAATATTATCCGACGCTATCATAAGACCGCCGTTACCCGTGTCCACAGCCGCCTGTGCGCGCGTCATAAGGCAGTTTATGTATGTAGTCACCTTGTTCATATTTCGCTTTGCATGCCGAAACTTCCCTATGTCCGTCCATACGACAAACTCATAACCCTCGACGCCGTTTTCCGCAAGTTTGCCGTTAAGCCCGCCTTCTACCATTTCCGAATATTGTTTAAGATTTATCATGTCGATTCTCCCTTTGCACTCGAGTGCAAAAACTTTTCTTCCCCGTGCAGTCTGTGACTTATCCAATGCGCCACAAACTCGCACGCTTCCTGCCACCAGCCTTCGTTCGGGTTCTTCCTGCCCTTCCACCGCGGCGACGTCCACACTTCGTTGGTATACACCATATACGGCGCAATCGCTTCGTCCACCCACATGTGGAAGGTATTACCCTCCCAACGATAGCCGAGGGCGTTATATGCGAGGTTGCCCGTGCGTATCGGAGTAATAGAGTTACGCACAATCTCGAACGCTTCCTCGCACGCGGCTTTGTAGTCGTGGATATTCACTTCGTCCCCCAGGGGTTGTCCACTTCAATAAGTCGGTATACGTATTCCGTCTGCGGCACGTCTTTAAGGTAGCGGAAGGTCTCGGCGCTTGCCGAACGATAGTCCTTTGTAACCGACAAAATCTTGTACATCTTGTCGTCCTGCAAGACCATATACTCTTCCGTCCTGCCGCCGAGGTCGTCGTTGGTCTTTATCGAGCAGGTCGCTCCGTCGCTGTTTATGAGGTTGCCGAACAGCTTTCGATAATGCCACTCCGTTGGATCCACAGGCTCATAATCGAATAGCTGTGCGCCGTTTTGAGGCTCTTCGGGCAGCCGCTTATAGTAACTGCCCGTAAAGGTCATTTGCGCTCTGCCGCGCATAACGTCAAGTAAGTCGAACATACTCTCACCCTCCGCAATAAAGTATCGTCGTACCGATGCTCGGAATGTACTGTCCGAGAATTTGTTTAGCAACGTCGTTTATGGCGGCGGCTCGCTCCTCTGGCTTAACCGAATACGAGAGATTCCCGACGTTAAGCACATGCACCGCCTGTTGCAAAAGAGCGCGGAATAGCAAGCTACGCGCCTGCGCATTGCTCGCGAGTATTCCGTCCTGCCTCGTCGTGTCGAAAGCGTGAGCGTGGATATACCCGTATATCTGCTCGGAAACGGTCGTTAGCAAACCGTCGATAAGCAGCTCGGGAGACATTGCCTTTCTCCCCGCAAGCCGCCCTCGCAGGTCTATACCGCGGGATATAAGCGCCTTTTCCGTCAGCTTCCATTGATTAGCCGCCGAGTCGTAAATCATGTAGTCGTCGTCAGATATTCTCATCTCTACCTCCGTTTATGTGGTTAGTGGAAAGGGGCTTTATACAAAAACCCCTCGGAAAATTACTTGCCGATCGTGTAATCGAGCGTAGTTACCGCAGAGGGCACCATGCCGCTCTTTATGGCGATTGCCCTGATCGTCTTGGATGCGTCTACCTCGATCGACGTACTGAACTTCGTGCTCTTCGAAGTCGGTTCACTGCCGTCGTCGGTGTAGTAGATATCCGCGCCTTCGGTGTCGCAGGTCAGCTTAACGGTCTGTGTGCCGCTATACTTACCGGGAGCAGGCGACGCTACGGGCGCAGCTACCCTTGCGGGGCCGCTCTGAAAGTTGCCGCCGTTGGGTTTGGGCGTAGCGAGTATGCGCTTGTACCCGACTATATTGCCGTCCTCGCCTATAATAGGCACGTCTACCGTGTCGGTATCCGCACCGAGTTCTTTGGGCGCGCAAGGGCGTTTTCTCTCCTCGGCGTTAAACCCGAGCGTGGAGTTCAAATAGTCGGTC